>NZ_JANSIN010000034.1:0-27185 GCF_047462115.1 Synechococcus sp. R50.1
GTAGTAATCCGTACTGAACATATTATACATTATTTTCAGTATAGTTGAGCTTATTATTGACTAGAGTCATGCTCTCCAGAAGAGCACACCCTCTTGGATGACTACTACACCCTCACGGCAGGGATCCCGGCTCGTCCAGAAGCTGCACCCAACCTGGTGAAGGGCGTTGGGCAATTTTTCCGGCGCATGGCTAAGGCTGTGGGGAGCAGGTGACGCGAGAGTGCATCAGTCTGTGCAGTTGCTCCCCAATAATCTGGATGCCGCTGACAATGCGCTCTTCCGGTTGGTAGCTGAAGGCCAGGCGCAGAGCATGGTCTCCTTGGCCGTCGGCAAAGCAGTGGGTGCCCGGCAGGAAGGTGACCCCCAGGGCGCGAGTAGCCTGCAACAAGGTGCTGGCGCTTAGGGAAGGGGGCAGCTCACACCAGACGAAAAATCCACCCCCAGGGGCCTCCACCTTGACTTCGGGCGGAAAATATTGAGCGATGGCCTCCAGCATCACCTGGCACTTTTCTCGGTAGCGACGGGTGAGGAGTTGAATGTGGCTTTGCAGACGGCCCTCCCCGCAATAGCGGGCCACCACCCGGCCCAAAAAGGGCCCCAGGGATCCCTCGCTGCGAAACATCTCCAGGCGGCGGATGATCTCAGGGTGACCACAGGCCCAGCCCACCCGCACCCCCGGCACCACAATCTTGGAGAAGGTGCCCACATGAAGAACCCAGCCTTCCCGATCCAGCGCAGCCAAACTGGGCAAGGGATCCCCGGCAAAGCGCAGGTCGTAGTAGGCCTCGTCCTCCACCACCACCACACCGTACTCAGCTGCCAACTGCACCAATTTCTGCCGCCGTGGCCCAGAGAGGGTGCAGCCTTTGGGGTTTTGGAAGGTGGGAATGGTATAGACAAATCGGGGGCGGATCCCTTGGCGAGCCAGATCGCGCAGCACCTCTTCCAGGCGATCCACCACCATGCCTTCCCCATCCACCGGAATCGAGATCAGACGCGCTCCTGCCGCCGCAAAACGGCTGACAGCCCCCATGAAGGTGGGCCCTTCCACAATGACCACATCCCCCGGCTCCACAAAGACCTGAGGCAGTAGGCCGAGGATCTGCCCAGAGCCATAGCCGATCAGTAGGTTTTCCGGCTGGGCCTCTACCCCTCTATCCCGCATCAACTGCAGCACCACGTCGATCAGCCCGGCAAACGTGCCGCCGTAATTGAGGGCATTGTCCCCATCCTCTGCCAACACCTCCGCCGTGGCCCGCGCCAAGTCGGCCTTGGGGAACAGACGCGGATCCGCCAGCCCAAAAGTAAAACTGGTAACCACCGGCGCTGCACCTGGGATCTCCGCCCCGAAAGGAGAAGGGATCACAGCCTGAGCCCGTTGGGCAAAAAGGGTTTGCAACAAGGGCCGCGAAGTGCTACGCGGTGCCGATGCGGACGAGGTCTGGGTCATGGCAAGCAAGAGAAAGAATACCTTAGGCCAATGCCTGCCACGATAACAAGAAAGAACTGCCCAGGAGTAGGGATCCCAAAACCCGCCGCCAGCTCCGGTAGGGGATCTCAGCCAAGACGCCGCCGGCGCTCAGGCATAGGAAGGGGAGCACCACCAAACCCCAGCGAGCACTTTGCTGCAGGGTGTTCACTTGGGGATCCCAAAACACTGCTGCCAGCACTCCCACCCAGAGGACATGGCCCAAGCCGGCCAAGCTGAGCAGGGCTTGTTGCCGTTCCGCCCAAGGCCAGCCCAGCCGCACCAAGCTCAACCCCAAGGGCAGCATCAAAGTAGCCAAAACAGCCAAGCCACTTTGGGAGCTGAGAGGATGGGGAATCACCTCAGCAGAGGTAGCCGGCAAATTAAACCGTCCCAGCCAGGAAAGCCCCATCACCAGCAGCAGCAAAAGCAGTCCTGATATTCCGAGCCGCTGACGCGAACGCAACGGTTGCCGCGGCCACTGCTGGCTCGTCCACAGCCCTGCCCAGAGCAAAGCCAAGGGCCAAACCTTATAGGACAGGGCACAGGCTAAGGCCAGACCCCACCAGCGCAAGGTGGATCCCGGCCCAACACCACAACTGCAAAGCAAAACCAGGCTGCCCAAAATCTCGCTGCCTGGCTCCAACCCTTGGGTCAACACCCAGGGGCTGAGTCCCCATAGACCGGCACTCCAGAAATTGCCCCAGCTCCAGCACAGCAGCAGAATGGCCAAGCAGGCCATAGCTGAGAAGATGTGCAGGATCCCTTCAGCCGGGATCCCGGTTCCCTGAGCCAGCCAGGGCAGTAGCCTGTCGGCAAAAGCGCTCCGCACCACTGACGCGAACGAGTGGTAGAGAGGCAGTTCCGGTTGGACAAAAGTCAGGGATCCCTCAGAACTGCTCACCGGCAAAACGCGCCACCACTGCAGAGGAGCCGGTTGCCCCCAAGAGCGGAGTCGCTGCCCCAAAAGAAGGCCCATCCCTCCCCATAGCAGCCAGTGGCCCATGAAACCAAAACCAACCAAACGCCGACGGCGATGGTTGTCCCTGTTGGAGGAGCTCAGGCGGGGAAATGAGCCGCGGGGCAGCCGCTTGCCCGGGCGGGGTGTGGCGGGGGGAAACTTCATGGGTAAACCCTAGCCTGTTCGCATGAGCAGTGCAGAACACTATCCCTACACGGGGTGGGCCCTCGACCGGCAGCAGAACATCCAACGCCCTCTACTCTTGGCCGGTTGGGGAGAAAAAGTGCCCCTTCGTTACTTCCAAAAGAGAATCTCCCCGCGTGACATACTCCCGCACTCATGCTGACGCAAAGCGCTCCGCGCCGCTAGAGAGAAGGTCTAGTCAACTCTAGATCGCCCGTCAAGGGGCAACCCGACTGTTGCCAGCGGCGGATGGCCTGGGCAGTGAGTCCATTCGTTACATCGCGAATGGGGATCCCCGATCCGGTTACCTGCAGACGCACCAACCGCCAGGGATCCCCAGGAGCAGCCCGCAGAACATAAGCCTCGTAGGCCAGTTGCAGGGTTTCGCTGCGCCGACCGGCCAAGGAGTTGCCCTCCTTTTGGGGGTGTTGGGGCAAGACCAAGCGGCGCTCCAGCGTGGTGAAATACAGCCGAAAAGCTTCTGGCGAAACAGCAGTTGCGGTGTCCGGCAAAACCGGAGCCAGCTCCTGTTGGCGTAAGCGGGCCGGAGACCCTGGAGAGAGCATTTCAACCTCCGGCTTCCCCACCAGCACAACCTGAAACTCAGAGCGGGAGCGGCTCAAGGCCAGATTGAGAAACAAAGGCAACTGCTCCGTTAGAGCTTCAGCCCAAACCTGGGGAGCAGCCAGACAAGCTTCCCCTCTTGCCGGAACGAAATGCTCCGCACCCCTAACGCGCCCAGGAGTGCTGACCAGGCCCAAAACCACCGACAAACCGACTCCTAGCCAACATCTCCTGCCGGATCCAGCCGGCCTTTTTTCAGGGATCCACTGCACAAGCCTACGGCGTCGTTGCATTACAGAACTACCCCAATAACATCGGGCATCTCCCCACACCCTCACCCGGCAGCATCCCATGAGGCTTGGAAGCGCCGCAAGGCGGCCACGGGATCGGGAGAAGCGGTGATGGGGCGGCCCACCACCAGATAATCGGCTCCTGCCCGCAGAGCTTCGTCGGGCGTGCAGATGCGCTGTTGATCCTCCTCTCCATCCCCCGCCTTGGCTTGGCCCAGACGGATCCCAGGAGTAACCAGCAAAACCTCCGGCCCCAAAGCTTGGCGCAACCGCGAGACCTCCTGAGGAGAGCAAACCAGTCCGGTAAAGCCTTGAGCTTGAGCCAGCCGGGCCAAATGCAACACATAGTCGGCGGGATCCATCTCGATGCCCAGTTCCTGTCGCACCTGCGGGGGGCTGATGCTGGTTAAGAGGGTAACCGCCAATAGCCGACAAGGACTGCCCTGGGCGGCTGCCACGGCTGCTCGCAACATGGCACTGCCGCCGGCAGCATGGACGGTGAGCAGATCCACTCCATAGCCGACGGCCACCTCCGTAGCCCTCCCCACGGTGTGGGGAATGTCGTGCAGCTTCAAATCCAGAAAAATGCGCTTGCCCCTTTCCTTGAGAGCCTGCAGAACGGAAAAACCCGCAGCAGTGAACAACTCCAGACCCACCTTCCACCACAGCACCTGCGGCAAAGAGTCCACCCACTTCAAAGCCTGCTCTTGAGAAGAGGTATCCAGCGCAACAATCAGGCGGTCACCCTTCATCGGGGCTCATTCCGGGGCTCATAGTGGGGACAGCCCTCACAGGGGCCGCAGGGGTTGACGGCGCAGCGCAACTCTGGAGAATGGGCATTGTAGCGGCAGGTGGGATCCCCGATGTATTCTGGCGGCGAAGCCACGTAAGTGTAAACAACCACACCCCCAAATCCTATCGGGCTGACGAAGAAACGACTGGTGGTGAAAGATTCGCCAGAAGGGTTGAGGGTTTCCTCAAAGGGTTCTGGGTCAGGCTCCAGCTCCACTTCCTCCTCCAGATTCCAGAGGGCTTCCCACTGCCTAAGGGTTTCCTGTAAAGGCACAGCCAAGTGCTCTGCCAGCTCCATCAGGGCAGTCTCCAAAGAGGCCAAACTTTCTTCGGCCACTTGGGCAAAGGCTGCAACCCATTCCTCCAAAAGTTTCTCAAAATCCATGCAGCAGCGACCTAGAGGCTCCTTCTTCACCTTACCGCCAGCCTGGGCAACCTTTAACTTCCTCCCCGGCAAACGGCATCCACCAGAGCTTGATTCACCAATGGAAACAGCTCCGCCAGTTCTTCTGTGGATAGGTTTCCGGTACAGACATTGGCGCGAATATGCCACTCTGCCCACATTTGTGCCGAAGGAGCAGCAGGATCCCGGCCCTCCTCAGAACCTGAACCGCCCACAGGTACCCGAGGGAGGCTGCGTCCCGACCCAAGGTTCAGTTGCAGTACGCTGTCACGGTTGATGCCGGTTAGAGAGGTTTGAGCATTAACCCCTTCAGGCAAAGCAAGCGCCAGGGACAAAGCCATCCAAGACAATCCACAAAAGGTAACGCTGCGAAACATGGGATCCTCGCCGGCTAGGATTAGTTTATTTTAAGAGCCCTATCTCGAGCGCAATTATAGCCACTACTTCCCGTTCCTCCGGGCAGAACTGGGTCAAGTCTGCCTACGACCGCAGGCCGATTCCCGACCACTGCACGCAATGACGGCCCTGCTCATCCTTCAGGGATCCATCGCGGCGATAGGAAAAGAAATCTTGGGGCTGGCTGAGGGTGCAATGGGGGCTGACGGCAATGTGTTCAGGGGGGATCCCTTTGGCTTGGGCTTGGGCACCGTTGACCCAGCGCAGATCCAGGCGAACCTTGCCGGGCAGAGGATCGGGCAACAGGGCGGCGCGGGCATCCAGCCCCGGGGGTAAACTGTTCAGCACCAGCTCCGCCACCGCTTCTGACACCTGATAGACTGACCCCGAAATAGAGGGCCCGATGGCCACGCGGATCCCAGCAGCAGGGATCCCCGCCCGGAGAAACTCCTGCAGCACCTTGGACAAGATCCCCGCAGCAGTGCCTCTCCACCCGGCGTGAATGGCCGCCACCCATTCTCGACTGGCCACCAAAATCGGCACACAGTCAGCGGTGCAGACCCAGGCAGAATCCCCTTGGCGGCGGGCAATGACCGCATCCGCCTGAGAACGGGTAGAGATCCCTTGACCAGCAGAGCAGTCCTGCTCTCGTTTGTGTCCAAAGGTTTCGGTGATCCCATCTGCCCAAACCCAGTTGCAGCCATGCACCTGATGGCCCCACGCGGCCTGTTCAGGGGGCAGTTGCAGCCGGGCGGCCAACTGAGATGGGGGATGGGGATGACCTTGGCGAGAGCCAAAAGCGTGAGGCCACTCCGCCAAAAGCTGACACTCCAGCCAGCGCCATCTCTCTGCCTGCTGCCAAACCCACAAGGCGGAGCCACTCATCGGCGGGAGCTACCCGGACCAGCAATCGGCGGGGATCCTTGAGACCGATGTTGGGCGTGGAGATGACCCACCCGCTCTTCCAAACACATCTTCAGCTCAGCAGGGTTAAACAGCATCGGCAAAAAATGAATGCTTTTGGTTTCTCGGAAAAAGAACAACACCGGCAGCGGCGGCCAGAAAATTTGCCAATCCTGCCACTCGCTGTAGGGAAACTCGCGGATGCGCTTGGAGCCGCTGTAGACCTGCAGCGCCGTCCTGGTAAAGGCCAGCCCGATCAGAGAGGTCTGCACCATCAAAAACAGGCCGAACAGACCCACCCCCAGCCCCGCCCAAAGCGAAAGCCAGAACAACGGTACCGCCAAAGCCAACACCGACAGGCTGAGGCGAAAATCCGGAGTCAATAGATGGGCAGAATTGGGCCTGATCATGCCCCACTCCTCCTCTCAGGGATCCCAGCCCCATTCTAGGCTGCCTCGGCGACTCTTCAGAAGTTAGAAGATTGGGAAAAAAGGAGATAGTAAATGATAAACTCCAGAGTTCCGCAGGTTTACAGATCAGAACCGGCAAGACGACCCCCATCTACCCAAATGCGCCCTTGGGAAAACCGGCATAATACGGATATAACGAGTGCTTACTGCTAACCTGCACAACCCGTTGGGTCTCTCCATGCCTATCGATCCTCTCTCTCTGATGCCAGAGGAGCCAACCACTCAGATTCCCTCAGAAGTCTACGAGCGCGGATCCCAGGCCGGGCCGGTTGGGGCCTTTCTGACGGTGCTCAGCGGTGCCAATGTGGGCATGACGTTTCCCTTGGCAAGGGGTGGGGTTTTGGGGCGCAGCCACTGCGCGGATATCCAGCTCTTGGATCACGCCGTCTCCCGGCAGCACTGTCGGCTGGAGAGAGAAGATGAAGGTTATGTTCTCACCGACCTGGAGAGCCTCAACGGCACATATGTTAACGGCGAGCGCGTCAGCCGCGTTCTCCTGAAGGATGGAGATTACATTCAAGTGGGGGCCAGCACCCTCAAGTTTGCCTACTACAACGCGGCAGAAGAAGCCTTCTTTTTGCAAATGGCCACTGCTGCCCTCTATGACCCGCTAACCGGTCTGTATAACCGACGTTTTTTCCTGAAGCAACTGGAGCTGGAGATCCCCTTTGCTCTTCGCCATCAAATTCCTCTCCACGTGCTCTATCTGGATTTGGATGGGTTTAAGCAAATCAACGACCGCTGGGGGCACTGGGCTGGGGATCAAACCTTAATCCAGGTGGCGCGGCGATTGCAAGCTCACGTTCGCCAAGACGATCTGGTGGCCCGCTTGGGGGGCGATGAGTTTGCCCTGCTGGTGCGCGGGATCCCAAACCCGCAAATCTTGGGGCTGACAGAACGCTTGCGGCAGGCCGTCCAGTCCCTGTCGGTGCAGGTGGAAGCGGAGATCATCTCCCTGAGCTGCAGCGTGGGCATCGCCTCTCTGCTGGAGCTGGAAGAAGGAACTGACCCACAAAGTCTGCTGGCTGCTGCCGACAAAGCCCTCTACCGGGCCAAAGCTGAGGGTGGTAACCGAGAGACTTTCCTGTAGCTCGAGGCCACCTGTTGGGGTTCAGGATCCCTCTACCAAGCTGGCATAGGCTTCGGCACTCATGGTGTCTTCCAAGTCTTCGGGGTTGGCAATGCGCACCTTGATCAGCCAACCATCGCCATAGGGATCGTCAGCAAGGCTTTCGGGGCTCTCCACCACCGCTGTATTCACGGCCACCACCTCTCCAGAAAGAGGGGCATAGAGATCTTCAACGGCCTTGACCGATTCTACCGAGCCAAAGCTTTCCCCTTTTTCAATCTCTGTCCCTTCTTCGGGCAAGCCCACGAAAACGATATCCCCCAGTTGATCGACGGCATAAGCTGTGATCCCAATCACCGCAATATCATCCTCAACATGGATGTACTCGTGGGTGTCCACGTAGCGCAGATGGGATGGATACTCCAGGGCCATGCCGGTTCTCCCATAAACTCAGTGGATTATTCTAGGGTCAACCCTTGAAGATGGTAAAGAGCGGATCCCAAGCCCGGCCCGCTAGAGAAACTCCATCAGCAGCCGATTGACCGTTTGCGGAGCTTCCTGCTGCGCCCAATGGCCGCATTCGGGGATGTACTCCTTGCGCAGGCCGTTGGGGAAAAAGGGATCCATCCCCTCGGTTAGCTCGCGGCTGAGGGCAAAGTCTTCTTCTCCCCAAATCAGCAGGGTAGGGGCGAGGATTTGCCGCATGGGCTGCAAAAACAGGTTCTGCAAAGTGGGCAGGTTAAAAAGCTGGCGGTAGTAGTTGAGGGCAGAGGTGAGAACCTTGGGTTTGGAGAGGGCCTCTTGGTAGAGCTTGAGGTCGTGGCGGGTGAAGGCGCTTTTGCGCACCGAAGTTTCCTGGAAAATGCGGCGCACCCAATCTCCCAAGTCCCATTGCAGCACCCACTCTGGCAGCCAAGGCAACTGAAAAAAGAACAAGTACCAACTGCGGCGCAGTTGATCCAAGTTGCTCAAGAACTCCCGCCGGAAGCAGGCCGGATGGGGAGAATTGAGGACGGCCAGCTTGCGAATCTCCTCAGGGAAAAATTGCGCCCAGTGCCAGGCAATGGCTCCCCCCCAATCGTGGGCTACGACCACCGCTCTTCGGGCCCCAAAGTGGCTTAGCAAGCCGCGGATATCCTCGGTAAGGGTATCCAGGTCATAGCCGTGATCCGGTTTGTCGGAATCGTTGTAGCCGCGCATATCGGGTGCCACCACGCGAAACCGCTGCGCCAACACCGGAATCTGATGCCGCCAGGAGTACCAAAACTCCGGGAAACCGTGCAACAAGATCGCCAGCTCCCCTTCCCCTTGGGTGACATAGTGCAGTTGAATGCCATTGGTAAGGGCATAGCCGTGCTGCCAGGTTCCCATCTTGGCGGCTACCTCAGGAGGAAGACGGGGGATCCCTGCTTCTGCCATGTCGTCTGCTCTCGAGCTAACCCATGATTTGGTATCCACCCATACTAACCTTTGCCGTTGGTCTTCCCTTCGCCGGTGCAGGTTTTTTGAGAGGCATCCTACGAAGAAAGCTTAAGAGAAAGTCTGCGGGTGAACAGATTAGATGAACACTAGCGCAGAAGGCCAAAGCCCAACATCTCCTCAAAGCGTTGCCATTTTGGGAGCCGGGGCTTGGGGAAGTACCCTGGCAATGCTGGCTCAGGGGCAAGGGCACCGGGTGCGGGTTTGGGATCGCCGCAAGGGCCTGGATTTGGCAGAGGTGCTCCAGGGATCCCAAATCCTCATCTCAGCCGTCTCTATGGCGGGGGTACGCCCTGTGGTGGAAGCGGTGCGCCAAGTGGGGATCCCGCCGCAGGCAATTTTGGTCTCGGCCACCAAAGGGTTGGATCCACTGCAGCTTCTGACCCCTACCCAAATTTGGGGGGCCACCTTCCCGGAGCAGCCCCTGGTGGTGCTTTCGGGGCCCAACCTCTCGGCGGAGATCCGTCAAGGCTTGCCGGCAGCAGCAGTGGTGGCCAGCCGGGATCCCTGGGCCGCTGTGCAGGTGCAGTATGCCCTTTCTTCAGAGCGGTTCCGCCTCTACACCAGCAGTGACCCGTTGGGGGTGGAGCTGGGTGGCACTCTGAAAAATGTCATTGCCATCGCTGTTGGCGTGTGTGATGGCTTGCAACTGGGGGCCAATGCCCGTGCGGCTCTGGTTACCCGCGGCCTGGCAGAGATGATCCGGGTGGGATCCAAGCTGGGGGCACGGGCAGAAACCTTCAACGGCCTGTCGGGGTTGGGGGATCTGCTGGCCACCTGTCACAGTTCCCTCAGTCGCAACTACCGGGTGGGCTACGGGCTGGGCCAGGGCAAGCCTTTGTCGCAGATTTTGGCCGAAATGGAGGGTACTGCCGAGGGCGTTTACACAGCTCCGGTCGTTGTAAAAATTGCCGCCCAACACGGGATCCCCGTGCCCATTACTCAAGAGGTTCACCAGTTGCTGCAAGGGCAGACCACTCCCACCGCCGCTCTCGCCCGCCTGATGGAACGACAACTGACCTCAGAATAGGCTGCCCTCCCCCCCGGCCCCTCTCCCAAAGGAGGAGAGGAGTTTGGGCTACCTGGCATAACCGCAAATCTACGGACAAGGAAAGTTGTCCCTCACGCTACCAGGATTTTTGCAGAGCCGTGGGATCCCAGAATGAGCGATTTGGCGGAGTTTTTTTCCTCAGGGTTTCCCTACACTGCCCCTATAGTTCTTTTACTTGCTCCTGCATCAACTCGGATCTCTGTTGCTCCGGGAAGTGGATAGTGGGCCCGACAGGCTGGGCTGGGTTTTTGCTTGCTTTTTTACAAAGTTATGTCCAAACGCATCTTGGTGATTGAAGACGAACCCTCCATCCGTACCTACCTGCAGAAGGTGTTGCAAAGAGCGGGGTACGACGCGGTGGCGGCCACCGATGGAGAGGAGGGTTTGCAGATGGTGCGCACGCTGATGCCGGACTTGGTGTTGTGCGATGTGGTGATGCCCAAGCTGAACGGCTATGGGGTGCTGGATGCTCTGAGATGGGATCAGTCCACGGCTCACATCCCCTTCGTCTTTCTCTCCTCGAAAATCTCTCCCGAAGAGATTGAACAGGGGTTATGCTTTGGCTCCGATGCCTATTTGACAAAGCCCGTTGACCAAAAACACCTGTTGAAAGCCGTTGCTGCCCAATTGTCTTGAGTTGACCGCCTTCCGCATACCCGAACGGTCGGCTGGAAACTCAGGGGCAATCAATCGTGTTGATTAACTGGAGACATTCCCCTGGTGCTCCCACTGGATCCCCAGAGCGTTGACGAGGGTGTTAACAGGCCCGAGCCTTCTGCCGTTGTCGCTGTTGGCGTTCTAGAGCTTCAAACAGGGCTTGAAAATTGGCTTCGCCAAAGCCTGTGGCTCCACCCAACCGTTGGATGACCTCGAAAAAAAACGTGGGCCGACCAAACAGAGGCTGAGTGAAGGTTTGCAACAACAGGGGGGGGTGTGGGGAATCAGAAGCAGGCAAGGTGGCATCCAAAAGGAGCTGCTGCTCCACCAAGTCGTGCCAGGAGATGGCGGGGGGCAACCCACCAGAACGGAGTATTGCTCCAGAAGCCAGCTCCCTTGCCAGGTTTGTGTAATACTCCGACGGCACCTGCAGAAAGTTTACGCCCCCCTGTCGCAGCCGGCGCACACCGGCAACGATATCCGAGCTATGCAACGCCGCATGTTGCAGGCCAGGGCCATGATGGGCATCCAAAAACTCCTGGATCTGGGAAGCGGCACAGGTGGGCTCGTTGATGGCCAACTGGATCCCGGCTTCAGGATCTCCCACCACCACACTTTCTAGGCCAGAGGTGTTGGTGCGGATGCTATAGCGATACAGAGACCGCCAACCCAGCACCTGCCCATACCAATCTGCCGCTGCCTGCAGGGATCCCCGCTCCACGTTCAATACCAGGTGATCCCAGTGGGAAAACAGGTTCTCCTCAGCAGGGGCTGAATCGGGGATCCCTGAGCTGGGGATCAAAGAATGCCTGAGTCCATAAGGAGTGCGCAGGCACAGAGCAGGGCAGCCTTCGTCTTCTGCCGGGATCCACTCCACTTGGGCTCCTCGCCTCTGCAAAAGCTCTGCCAAGCCCAACAGCTCTTGCTCCTCCACCGCCAAGGCCACATCCACCACCCCAGGCGAATGTTGCTGCAAATAGCGATCCACCTCATCCCCGGCGTGAGCCGGCTGAGATAGGCGCAAGCGCAGGGATCCCTGACGCAGACAGAGGGTACTGCCGAGCTGTCCGTCCATTCGGAAGCCCCAAACCTGACAAAAGTGTTCCTGCCAACGGGGCAGATCCCAAAGATAGAAGTGCAGGTGATGGATCCCTTGGACGATTCGATTGGACTGGTTCATAGAGCAAGGCACTGCTAAGGCAAAGGCCGAGTATCCTGACGTTCTCACGGCAACAGACGACCTGGGCCGTCCTACCTCAGCATAGGCCCGCCATTTGCCGATGGAAAAGCGTAAAACAACGTTAAGAAGATATTAAAACAGCATTAAAAAATAGGATGAAAATAAGATTAAAAAATCACGCAACCGAAAATATCCTCAGAGCGCAAGGGACTAAAATTAAATCAGGCGAGGTGTATTTAGAACGCCTAAAAAAGAAACAGAAGAGTTGCTAAAAGCCCTTCGTAGGATCCCTATAAGCCTTGCAGAGATCTATTGGTTCTTTAGCTCTCTTTTAGAGCCTGCGTGGGGCAAAGGCCGGGGTGCTGCCTCGCCCTGTCGATAGATTATCAGGCGTAATAGCCGGGAGGATTGTTATGGTTGCCAGTGTGCAGCGTTCTGTAGCATCACCTACAGAATTGAAGGCGGAACCAAGGACAGGATCCAACGCAGCCGGTCAAAAAGTTTTGAGCGATTTTGCAACGGGATCCTGGCAGCGCTCCATCGACGTCAGAGACTTTATTCAACGGAATTACACCCCCTACACCGGCGATGAAACCTTCTTAGCTGCAGCCACCGAGCGCACCCAGCGGCTGTGGGCCAAGGTCAAGGATTTGATGGCTCTGGAGCGAGAGCGAGGGATCCTAGATGCCGATACTGCCGTTCCCTCTACCATCACCAGCCACGCCCCTGGCTATATCGACCCAGAGCTGGAACAAATTGTGGGGCTGCAGACGGACAAACCCCTGAAGCGGGCCATCATGCCCTTTGGCGGCATCCGCGTGGTGGAGTCTTCCCTCAAAGCCTATGGCTACGAGCTGGATCCCCGCACCAAGGAAATTTTTACCCAGTACCGCAAAACCCACAACGACGGCGTTTTTGACGCCTATACCGAAGAGATGCGCCGCTGCCGCCGCTCCGGGATTATCACCGGCCTGCCCGATGCCTACGGTCGGGGTCGCATCATTGGGGACTACCGGCGGGTGGCCCTCTACGGGGTGGATCGGCTCATCGAAGACAAGCAGGCCCAAAAAGCCAGTCTAGACCTGGACACGATGGACGAAGAGACCATCCGCCTGCGGGAGGAGCTCTCCGAGCAGATTAAGGCCCTACAAGAGCTGAAAGAGATGGGATCCCGCTACGGGTTTGACCTGGGCCGTCCGGCAGCCAACGCCCGCGAAGCCATCCAATGGCTGTACCTGGCCTACCTGGCAGCCGTCAAGGAGCAAAACGGGGCGGCCATGTCCTTGGGGCGGGTGTCCACCTTCCTGGACATCTACATCGAGCGGGATCTGCAGGCCGGGATCCTCACCGAGGAAGAGGCCCAGGAGCTCATTGACCACTTTGTTATGAAGCTGCGCATGGTCAGGTTTTTGCGCACGCCCGAGTACAACGAGCTATTCAGCGGGGATCCCACCTGGGTTACCGAGTGCATCGGCGGCATGGGCCTGGATGGGCGGCCTTTGGTTACCAAAACCAGCTTCCGCATGCTGCATACCCTCTACAACCTTGGCCCAGCGCCCGAGCCCAACTTGACCGTGCTCTGGTCGGAGCGGCTGCCGGAAGCCTTCAAGCGCTACTGCGCCAAGGTCTCCATTGAAACCAGCTCCATCCAGTACGAAAACGACGACTTGATGCGCCCCTACTGGGGGGATGACTACGGCATCGCCTGCTGTGTGTCGGCCATGCGCATCGGCAAGCAGATGCAGTTTTTTGGAGCGCGGGTGAACTTGGCCAAGTGCCTGCTCTATGCCATCAACGGCGGTCGGGATGAGATCTCCGGCGAGCAGGTGGCTCCTGCTTTCGCCCCCATCACCGCCGATGTCCTGGACTACGACGAGGTGTGGCCGCGCATGGCGCAGATGATGGCCTGGCTGGCCAAAACCTACGTCAACACCATGAACATCATCCACTACATGCACGACAAGTACTGCTACGAGCGCCTGGAGATGGCCCTGCACGACCGGGACGTGCTGCGCACCATGGCCTTTGGGTTGGCCGGCCTGTCGGTAACAGCCGACTCCCTATCCGCCATCAAATACGCGCGGGTACGGGCCATCCGGGATGAGCGGGGCCTAGTGGTGGATTACGCGGTGGAGGGCGACTTCCCCAAATACGGCAACAACGACGACCGAGTTGACTCCATTGCGGTGCAACTGGTGCAGACCTTCATGGCCGAGCTGCGCAAGCACAAGACCTACCGCAATGCCATCCCCACCCAGTCCATCCTCACCATCACCTCCAACGTGGTCTACGGCAAGAAAACCGGCAACACCCCCGACGGGCGGCAAGCGGGCGAGCCCTTTGCCCCAGGGGCCAACCCCATGCACGGCCGGGACACCAAGGGGGCGGTGGCGTCGCTGGCTTCGGTGGCCAAGCTGCCCTACGACGACGCTCTGGATGGGATCTCCAACACCTTCTCGATTGTGCCGGCGGCCCTAGGTCGCACAGCGGAGGAGCGGGTTGCCAATCTAGTGGGGCTGCTGGATGGCTACATGCGGGATGGCGGTTTCCACCTCAACGTCAATGTTCTCAACCGCGAGACCCTGCTGCATGCCATGGAGCACCCGGAGCTCTACCCACAGCTCACCATCCGGGTTTCCGGCTATGCGGTGAACTTCATCAAGCTCACCCGCGAGCAGCAACTGGATGTCATTAACCGCACGTTCCATCAACACTGCTAAAAGACCAGCCTGGGGATCCCTGAAGTCCGCCCATACCGGGGTCGATGGAAGGGATCCCCCATCGATAACCGAGGAGGCCCGATGACGATGACTGTTTGTAGCGCTGCGGATCTGGTCAGCCAGTATGCCTCAGGACGGCGCGATTTTCGGGAGATCGATTTGCAAGGGGCTAACCTGCAGGGGATCCATTTGGCTGGCGCCGATCTCAGCTATGCCGACTTCGGCGGAGCCAACTTGGCGGGGGCCAATTTGCGGGGGTGCGATCTCAGTTTTGCCGACTTCAGCGGAGCCAACCTATCGGGAGCCGATTTGCGGGGATGTCTCCTCTTTGGCAGCAATTTCCGAGGGGCGCTCTTAGAAGGAGCCTTGTTGGATCACGCAGATTTCGATGCCTATACCCATTTCCCGAAGGATTTCGATCCCAAGGCCCACCGCCTGCACGGCATCACGGTGGATACCTCCGTGCCTAGCCCACACGACCCATCGGTCTGAGCTGGGTGGGATCCCTGAGCTGCCCTTTCGGCTTTTTATCCCCCTTTCTCCCTGCCAGCCAGGATAGCAGCGGTCTAGCTAAAAGACCCTAGGGATCTAAAAAAATCTAGCCCCAACCTAATCCAAAGAGAAATGGAAACTGTGTTCTATTTAACCTGAGTTAGCAATCTGGAAGAAAACCTCAAGATTGATTGATATTTTGCAAAAGTCATCCAGGATAAAAGTATGGATACCGTTATGAACCCCCTGACACCAATTGCTGGGCGCATTCACTCGGTGGAAACCTGCGGCACCGTCGATGGGCCAGGAATCCGCTTCGTAATTTTTACACAGGGTTGTCCACTTCGCTGTTTGTATTGCCACAACCCTGACTGTCGGGATCCGGAGGCGGGACAGCTTGTTACGGTTGAGTCTTTAATTGCCGAGATCCAACGTTACAAGAATTACTTGCGAGGGGGGGGAGTTACGGCTACCGGGGGAGAGCCTTTGCTGCAACCCACCTTTGTAGCTGAGATCTTCCGTCGCTGTCATGAGTTGGGCTTGCACACGGCTTTGGATACTTCTGGCTATGGGCAACTGGAAGCAGCCAAGCCTGTGTTGGAGCATACAGATTTGGTGTTGCTGGATATCAAGTCTTATCTGCCGGAGCTGTATCGAAAGGTCACCGGTGTTTCGCTAGAACCCACTCTTAATCTGGCCCGCTATTTAGACCAGATCCACAAGCCTACCTGGATTCGTTTTGTGCTGGTTCCCGGCTTGACGGATCCCGAGGAAAACATTAAGGGCCTGGCCGAGTTTGTGGCCACCTTATCCAACGTGGAGCGAGTGGAAGTTTTGCCCTTTCACAAGATGGGGGAATACAAATGGCAGCAATTGGGATTGCCTTACACCCTTGCCGATGTCGATCCACCCACACCCGAACAGGTGAATCACGCCTTACAAATCTTTCGGGATCAAGGACTGGTGGCTATTTGACAATTCTGCAGTTGCGGCTTGGGTCAGCATAGCCAGGTCACGCTTAGATCCGAAGTGATTCACAGTTAATCTCTGCACCGTCTCCAGATTGGCCCTGAGCTGACTGGAATCCAAGTTGATCCCCAGGCTAACTTTACGGACTCTATGTGAACTGAAGAATATCCCAAGAGGAGGGATCCCCAATGGAAGTTTGCGTCACCTACCGCGATGGTGTTCAGTTCCAAGCAGAAAGTCGAGGGCACCGCATTCTCAGCGACCAGCCTTTGGACAATCACGGTCGAGATCAGGGAATGACGCCGCCGGAATGGTTTCTGGCTTCTCTGGGCGCCTGTGTTGGTTTTTATGCCGTCAAATATCTGGAAGCTCGGCAGTTGGATCCCAGTGGACTAGAGGTGGTGGTCACGGCGGAGAAAGTTGAGCATCCGGCTCGCCTAGACAACATTCACATTCGTGTAAAAACTGGGATCCCGCTGGACGGAAGGCATCAAAAGGGGCTGGAAAAAGCAGTTGATGCCTGCATCATTCACAATACGCTCACCCATCCCCCCACCCTGACCACCGAAATCCAAGTTCCTGCTCCTGTTGGCGCCTAGATTGCCATTCGGGTTATTCGACTATTTCCAACTATCCGATTGTCAATTGTTCCTATCGTCTAAGTCTTGATGAGTTTTGGAGGGATCCACCGATGCCAGTAACCAATCTAGCCGAGCTGGAAACCTTGATCCAGCAGGTGAAGGCTGCCCAAGCTGAATATGCAACTTTCACCCAAGAACAGGTAGACCGGATTTTTCACAAAGCCGCTCTGGCTGCCAACAACGAACGGATCCCGTTGGCCAAGCTGGCGGTACAGGAAACCGGCATGGGTATTGTGGAGGACAAGGTGATCAAAAATCACTTTGCCTCGGAATACATTTACAACAAATACAAACACGAGAAAACCTGCGGGGTTATCGAGCGGGATGAGAGCTTTGGCTACGAGCGCATTGCTGAACCAGTAGGGCTTTTGGCAGGTATTGTGCCGGTAACCAACCCTACCTCGACGACCATTTTCAAGGCTCTGATCACCCTCAAAACCCGCAACGGCATTATCTTTTCTCCCCACCCGCGGGCTAAACAATGCACCATTGCCGCGGCCAAAGTGGTCAGAGAAGCTGCCGAGGCAGCGGGCGCTCCTGTGGGGTTGATCGGCTGGATCGACGAGCCCACCATCGAGCTGTCCCAGGCTTTGATGCAGCATCCTGAGGTGAAGCTGATCTTGGCTACCGGCGGGCCTGGCATGGTCAAAGCGGCCTATTCTTCGGGCCACCCGTCTTTGGGGGTGGGAGCGGGCAATACCCCGGCAGTGATCGATGCCAGTGCCGATATTCCCATGGCTGTCAGCTCGATTTTGTTGAGCAAGACCTTCGACAACGGCATGATCTGTGCCTCAGAACAGGCAGTGGTGGTGGTGGATGCCATCTACGAGCAGGTCAAGGCCGAGTTTCGCCATCGGGGGGCCTACATTTTGGATCCGGAACAAATCGAAGCCGTGCGCCGCATCCTTCTCAAAGACGGTCGCCTCAATCCGGCCATTGTGGGCCAGTCGGTGCAGACCATCGCTGCCCTGGCCGGTATCCAGGTACCCGAAGGCACCAAACTGCTGATTGGGGAAGTGGAGAAGGTGGGGCCGGAGGAGCCCTTCTCCTACGAAAAATTGGCCCCTGTTCTGGCCCTCTACCGCGCCAACGATTTCCACAGCGCCGTAGATGTTGCTGTCCAACTGGTCAATTTCGGCGGGCGGGGACACACCTCTGTTTTGTATACAGATCCCGCCAATCGGGACGATATTGCCTACTTTGAAAATGCCCTGCAAACCGGTCGAGTCTTGATCAACACTCCCTCTTCACAAGGGGCCATTGGGGATCTCTACAACTTCAAGCTAGATCCCTCTCTGACTTTGGGCTGTGGCACTTGGGGAGGCAATTCGATCTCCGAGAATGTGGGGCCGCGCCACCTGCTCAACATTAAAACGGTAACCCAACGTCGGGAAAACATGCTCTGGTTTCGGATCCCGCCCAAGGTTTACTTCAAGCCCGGATGTCTGCCTATTGCTCTGCGGGAATTGGCCGGCAAAAAACGCGCCTTTTTGGTGACCGATAAGCCGCTCTTTGAGTTGGGCATATTGCATCCCATCACCCAGGTTTTGGATGAGATTCGCGTGAGCTGGGATGTGTACCACGATGTAGAGCCGGATCCCACCCTCAGCAACGTCAATCGCGGTCTGGAGCAGTTGCGCCAGTTTCAACCGGATGTGATTATTGCGGTCGGCGGGGGATCCCCGATGGATGCGGCCAAGGTGATGTGGCTGATGTACGAGCAGCCCCAGGTGGAGTTTGATGGCTTGGCGATGCGCTTCATGGACATCCGCAAGCGGGTTTACGAGCTGCCGCCACTGGGGCAAAAAGCTCAGCTCATCTGCATCCCCACCACTTCCGGCACGGGATCCGAGGTGACGCCCTTTGCCGTAGTGACCGATGACCGGGTGGGGATCAAATACCCCCTGGCGGACTACGCCCTCACCCCCACCATGGCCATTGTGGATCCGGATCTCACCTTAAAGATGCCCAAGAAGCTAACGGCTTACGGGGGTATCGATGCCCTCACCCACGCTCTGGAAGCCTATGTGTCGGTGATGGCCAGCGATTTTACCGATGGGCTGGCATTACAAGCCATCAAGCTGCTCATGACCTACTTGCCGCGGGCCTACGAGAAGGGCGCCGAGGATCCCGAAGCGCGGGAAAAAGTCCACTACGCCGCCACCATTGCCGGCATGGCCTTTGCCAACGCCTTTTTGGGGGTGTGCCACTCCCTGGCCCACAAGCTGGGATCCACCTTCCATCTGCCCCACGGCCTGGCCAATGCCCTGATGATTACCCACGTCATCCGCTACAACGCCACCGACGCCCCCTTTAAGCAGGCCATTTTTCCCCAATACCGCTATCCCAACGCCAAGCACCGCTACGCGGAAATTGCCGATTACCTGCAGTTGGGCGGGGCGGATGACGATGAAAAGGTCATGCGCCTCATCGAGGCCATCGAAGAACTCAAGCGGAAACTGGAGATCCCGGCCACCATTCGCGAGGCCCTGGGGGAGAAAGAGCGGGAGTTTTACGACCGTCTGGAGGCGATGGCGGAGCAAGCCTTTGACGACCAATGCACCGGCGCCAACCCCCGCTATCCCCTCATTCAAGACATGAAGGAGCTGTACGTTTTGGCCTATCGGGGCTGCCGGGTGGATTCTGCCCTCTACCACCAGCCGGAACCAGTGTTGGCCTAAGGAGTAGGGTATGTGGCAACGACTGGATCCCAGTGTGGATATCTGGAGGGCCCGATCCCATCCCCTGAATCCCATTTTTCTGCCCCGTTCGGTGGCGGTGGTGGGGGCCACGGAGCGGGAGGGCAGCGTAGGGCGGACGGTGTTGTGGAACCTCATTAGCCACCCCTTTGGCGGCACGGTTTACCCGGTCAATCCCAAGCGGCACCAGGTGTTGGGGATCCGGGCCTACGAGCGGCTGTCCGCTCTGCCGGAGCCGGTGGATCTGGCCATTATCGCCATTCCGGCAGCGGGGGTGCCCAAGGTGGTGCAGGAGTGCGTAGAAGCCGGGGTCAAGGGCGCCATTGTTCTTTCAGCAGGCTTCAAGGAAACGGGCCCTGCTGGCTGGGAGCTGGAGAAGCAAATTCAGCAGACTATCCAATCGCGTCAGCGGGACGGAGTCCTTGGGAAGCTGCGCTTGATTGGCCCCAACTGCCTGGGGATCCAAAACCCCCACACGGGCTTAAACGCCACCTTTGCTGCCCAGATGGCCCGGCCCGGCAATGTGGGCTTCATCAGCCAAAGTGGGGCCCTGTGCACCTCGATCCTGGACTGGAGCCTGCAGGAAAATGTGGGCTTCAGCGCCTTTATCTCTCTGGGATCGATGCTGGATGTGGGCTGGGGAGACTTAATCGACTACTTGGGCGAGGATCCCCATACCCACAGCATTGTCTTGTACATGGAATCCATCGGGGATGCCCGCTCTTTTCTGTCCGCGGCCCGAGAGGTGGCCCTGAGCAAGCCCATCATTGTCATCAAGGCGGGGCGCACCCAGGCGGCAGCCCAAGCAGCCGCTTCCCACACGGGCTCCCTCACCGGCAGCGACGCAGTGTTGGATGCGGCCTTCCGCCGTTGCGGCGTGCTGCGGGTGGATCACATTGAAGATCTCTTCGACCTGGCGGAGGTGCTGGCCAAACAGCCCCGTCCTCAGGGCCCTCACCTGACCATCCTCACCAATGCCGGCGGGCCAGGGGTGCTGGCCACCGATGCCCTCATTCGCGCCGGGGGATCCCTGGCCCAGCTCTCCCCCCAAACCCTGGAGCAGCTTAACCAGCTCTTGCCCCCCCACTGGAGCCACGGCAATCCCATTGACATTTTGGGGGATGCCGATCCGGAGCGCTTTGCCCAAGTTTTGGAAGTGGTGTTGCAAGATCCCGGCAGCCAGGGTTGCCTGGTCATCCTCACCCCCCAAGCCATGACGGATCCCACGGCCACTGCCGAGAAAGTGGTGGAGACCTGGCGGCGCAGTGGATCCCGGCAGCCTATCCTGGCCAGTTGGATGGGGGGAGCTGGCGTGGATGCGGGCGAGCACATCCTCAACCAAGCCGGGATCCCCACCTACCGCTACCCGGATCAAGCGGCGCGGGTGTTCGGCTATTTGTGGCGATTTAGCTACAACCTCAAGGCCCTCTACGAGACCCCCACTCTGCCCCCTTCAACAGCGGTAGAGCGCGACAAGGTGCAGCAAACCTTTAGCCAAGCTCGGCGGGAAGGTCGAACGCTTCTAACCGAGGCGGAGTCCAAAGAGATCCTGGCCGCCTACGGGATCCCGGTGGTGCCGACGCGGGTGGCTGAGAGTCCCGAAGCGGCGGTGGAAGCTGCCGAGGCTATGGGCTACCCGGTGGTGGTGAAACTCTACTCCCACACCCTCACCCACAAGACCGAGGTGGGTGGCGTGCAGCTCAACCTGCCCGATGCTGAGGCGGTGCGCCGGGCCTTCGGGCAAATCCTCCGCAACGTCAGCGAGAAAGCGGGGCCGGAGCACTTCCAGGGGGTCACGGTGCAGCCGATGGTGGACACGGATGGCTATGAGCTGATCCTGGGGAGCAGCCAGGATCCCCAGTTTGGGCCGGTGTTGCTGTTTGGCAGTGGCGGACAACTGGTGGAGGTGTTTCAGGATCGCTCCATTGGCCTTCCCCCCCTCAACACCACCTTGGCGCGGCGCCTGATGGAAAACACCCTCATCTACAAGGCCCTCAGGGGGGTACGCGGACGCCCAGCTGTCGATCTGGAGGCCCTGGAACAGCTCTTGGTGCGCTTTAGCCAACTGGTGGCCGAGCAGCGGGAGATTAAAGAGATCGACATCAATCCGCTGCTGGCTTCCAGCGAGGGCCTGCTGGCTTTGGATGCCCGCGTCATTTTGCGAACCGAGCAGGATCCCCAGGTGCCCTTGGCCATCCGCCCCTACCCCACCCAGTACATCTGGAGCTTCCGGGACGGCATCACCATTCGCCCCATTCGCCCTGAAGACGAGCCTTTGGTGATCGATTTTCACCGCCACGTCTCCGATTACAGCGTCTATCTGCGCTACTTCCACCCGATCAAATACAGCGCCCGCATCGCCCACGAGCGCCTTACCCGCATTTGCTTTAACGATTACGACCGCGAGATTGCCTTAGTAGCAGAAAAACAGGAGCCAGAGGCCAATCGCGTCAGCGGGACGAAGTCCTTAATCCTCGGCATCAGCCGCCTCTCCAGAAAACATGGCTTTCCCCAAGAAGCAGAGTTTGCCATGCTGGTGGCGGATCCCTATCAAAGACAGGGGATTGGCACGGAGCTGTTGACCCGCCTCATCCAGGTGGCCCGCTGCGAAGGGATCCAGCGCCTCACCGGCGAGGTTCTTGGCGAAAACGAGGCGATGCGCCGCCTGTGTCAGCGGCTGGGGTTCCAGTTGCACCCTTCTCCAGAGGATCCTGGCATTCTCAAGGCCACGCTGGATCTCGCTGTCGATGCGGCGATCCCCACCCCCTGTCCTGCCTAGGGATCCTTAAATAAAAACGGTTTGCCGACCGGCTTACCGTAGAATAGGAACAAGGGCCTGCTCCTTCCGCCTACAGCAAGCGGAGCCCCTCTGTCGGAGAGAGGCTGGGGGCGAGGGCGGCCCGAGGTTTTGAGGACGGCTATGGAGGTTACAAAGACAGGCGGGATCCAGAGGCTGCTGGCGAGCGGGGGACGGTGGCTGGGGATGGGATCCCTGCTGCTCTGCCTTCTGCTTGGCCTTGGCGGCTGTGGCCGAGGGGGGGGATTGCAGGGGGAAGTCAGGATCCTCCTCGCTTCTTTTGCGGTGACGCGGGATGCCTACCGGCAGATCATCCCTGCTTTTGAGGCCGATTGGCTGGCGAAAACGGGGCAACGGGTGCGCGTAGAAAGCAGCTACGGCGGCTCAGCAACGCAATCGCGGGCAGTTATTGACGGGCTGGATGCCGATGTGGTGGCCTTGGCCCTGGCTTTGGATGTGGAGCGCCTCGTGGCTGCCGGTCTCATTCAGCCGGGGTGGGAAGCCCGCACCCCCAACCAAGGGATCGTCACCCGCTCGGTGGCGGTGATTGTGACGCGGGAAGGCAACCCCCAGGGGATCCGCTCTTGGCCGGATCTGGCTCGGCCAGGCTTGCAGGTGGTTACCGCCAACCCCAAAACCTCAGGGGGGGCTCGCTGGAACTTTTTAGCCCTCTGGAGCGCTGTCCCTGAACCTCAGGCCCTGGCCTTCACCACCCAGGTCTACAAAAATGTCCGTATTTTGCCGCGGGACTCGCGGGAGGCCACCGATGTTTTTTTCCAGAAAGGGCAAGGGGATGCCCTGATTACCTACGAACATGAGGTGATCCTGGCGGGCTTGCGCGGCCAATCCCTGTCCTATGTGGTGCCCGACCCCAACATTTCCATCGACAACCCCGTAGCCGTGGTGGATGCCAATGTGGATCGCAAAGGTACCCGTGCCGTGGCCGAAGCCTTTGTGGACTACCTATTCACCCCAGAAGCGCAGCGGGCCTTTGCCGAGGTGGGCTTTCGCCCGGTGGAGCCGACGGTGGCCCAAGAGTTTGCCTGGCGGTACCCTCCTGTTGAGAAGCTGGTTACCGTCGCCGACCTGGGAGGCTGGGAGGTTGTCCAAAACCGCTTTTTTGCCGATGGGGCCTTGTTTGACCGCATCCAAGCCCAGTTTTGACGCTCATCCCGCTAACGCAAAGCAAGTAGCAGGAGATTCCCCCTTCACCGAGTCTTGACCCGATGCCCTAGAGGACATCCCCGCCAGAACCTCTCCAGGGGCCTTTGAGGACTTCGTCCCCCTGGCGAGCACCTCACCGCGCTCCCCAACCCGATCCCGCAGCACCATCCCACCGGCAACATCCCTGGGCAGCCAACAGCCACAAGAGCACTCATACCAGCGGGTTCTCAGCGCCTCACCCCACGCCGGACACTCCTGAGAGGTGCCTGCCGCCCTCTCTCTGGCTCCAGCCTTGCCCCGCTTGAACCCAACCCAGGGCAGCGCCGAGTTCAGGAACTGCCCATGACCGGCCTCCACCATAGGCTTGCCCAGCACCCTGCGCCTTGAGGGTGGACTCATGGTCAGGGTTGTGATGGGCGCGTTGTGTATCACCACCTGCTGCCTGCCTTCCTGTGGCGGTGCGCCTTTGTCGGTCATCACACAAAAGCCATAGGCTGAGCAGCCAGCGGAGATGGAGGGATTGTTCTTTCTGCTGGCTCGCTGCTTCACCACCCCTGCTGCACGCGAAGCACTGCAATGAATCTGGGTAGAGATTTGCACCTCAATCCTCGCAGTATCCTGCAAACTGGAGGTGTTGCCCCCGCCAGCTAAAATCTCAAGACGGTTCTCGCTGCCTTCACGGATGAAGACTCTGGGAGGTTTTCCAAAAGCGACGGAAAGTGCCCTTGAGGGGAAAGGTTGCCATTTTTTTCCTGGCCCAGCTTGCCATGCCGACCGTCAACTATCTGCGCATCAGCTTGATCGATCGCTGCAATTTCCGCTGCCAGTACTGCATGCCCGACGAGGCAGAGTTGGCCTGGCTGCAAGCCCCAGAGCGCTTGACTGATGAGGAAATCCTTACGCTGGTTCAAGAGGTGTTTTTGCCCTTGGGGATCGATTGCTTTCGCCTCACCGGCGGCGAACCCCTGCTGAGGCCGGGGCTGGAGTATCTCATCCGGGCCCTGTGCAGCCTGCCTGGGGTGAGAGATGTGTCCCTTACCACCAACGGCTTCAACCTCAGCCAAAAGGCCCAACTCCTCTATGAAGCGGGGCTGCGCCGCATCAACATCAGCTTCGATTCCCTCAACCCCGAGACCTTTCGGCTGATCACAGGGCGGGATCGCTGGCAGCAGGTCTGGGCCGGGATCCAAGTTGCCCACCAAGTGGGGTTTGATCCCCTCAAGTTGAATGTGGTGGTGATCCCTGGGCTCAACGAATCGGAAGTGGAAGATCTGGCTGCCCTTACTCTGGAGCGACAATGGCATGTGCGCTTCATCGAGTTTATGCCCATTGGCAATGCCGCCCTCTTTCAGCAGGCCGGCTGGGTGGAGTCTGAGGTGCTGCGACAGCGAATTCGCGCTCGCTTTGGCCTGGAACCTGGGTTTGTGGCCGGCAATGGGCCGGCGGATGTGTTTCGAATCCCGGGGGCAAAAGGCACCTTGGGCTTTATCAGCCAGATGTCGGAGTGCTTTTGTGATCGATGCAACCGCATGCGGCTATCCAGCGACGGTTGGCTGCGCCCTTGCCTGCTCAACGAATCCGGCCAAATCAACCTGCGGGATCCGCTGCGAGCTGGGATCCCTGCCGAAAGGCTAAGACAGCAGGTGCGAGAACTGCTGGACATCAAGCCGGACATCAACTTCAAAGGACGGGACACCGGCAGCCAGGGATCCTACCGGCGCACCATGTCTCAGATTGGCGGCTAGTGGGGATAGGGAATCTGCAAAAGCTGGTTGACCGGTGGGTGGGCCACCTGCAACTGTTTCCCATCCGGCCACTGGATCTGGATTTCCTTGACCCCCGTTTCGGATCCCAGGCCAAAGTGGGCCACCGGCTCCATCTGACAGAGGTAGCCGCTGCCGGCGTCGATGGCCTGGATCTGGGTACGGGTGGAGGTGAGCAGCCTTACCAACGCGCCGCGGGCCGGGGCTCCCTGGCGGGTGAGGGGCAGAACTCTCAGCCAGTTGTTGGCATTGGCCTGAGGGCGATAGAAGCTGAGAGGCTGGGCGCCAGACTCCCCATGGGCAATCAACAATTCCAGACGACCATCCCCATCCACATCGGCCACTGCTGCTCCTGTCCCCAATCCCTGCGGCTCGGCAGCATCTCCAATGTCAATGGCTTGCCAACGGCCTGAGCGCCATGCAAACAGACGGTTGGGCTCGCCGATGTTGTTGAAAAACAGCTCCGGATAGCCGTCGTTGTCGAAGTCGGCAGCGATGACTGTGCGAATGCGGGAGGGCCTAGCCAACTCCGGGGGGGCTACATCCTTAAAAAAACCGCCGGGGGCCTGGATCCAGAGGCGATGGGGGCCTTCCCAGTTGCCATAGAGCAAATCCAGCCGTCCATCCCCATCCAGATCCACCGCTGCCACGCCGCGCCCATGCTCGTCGGGATCTGCTAGGCCCACCTCAGCGGCAATCTCTTCAAAGGTGCCATCTCCCCGGTTACGAAACAGAAAGTTGGGCCCCTGCTCATTGACGGCAAAAATGTCCATCCGCTGCGAGACCAAGGGCAAGGCCACCAGACCCCGCCCGCCCGTCACCCGATTGAGTCTCGCTTCTGGCGCCACATCGGCGATCATTTGGTTAGGGCCCAACTCGTAGAGGCGCATAGGGCCGCCGTAGTTGGCTACGAAAAATCCATAGCTCCCCTGGCCAAGACGATCCACACAAGCTACAGAGCGACCTGCCGTCAAGTTGAGGGCATCTTGGTTTTGCGGCAGGGAGAACAGGTCCACCCAGCGAGATCCCTGCCAGTCGAAGAGGCGATCCCCAAAGCGCTTGCGCCCGCCGAAGGTATCGGTGTTCAAGACATAAAGTTCTTCCTGCCCGTCCCCGTCAAAGTCGGCGGCAGCCACCCCAATTGCCATGCGCCCTGCATCGGCCAGGGTGTCGTCTGCTTGATCCACCAGGGTTTGCCCATCCCACTTCAAGACTCGATTGGAGCCGCGGAACCCGCACACAAACAGCTCAAAGGCCCCATCCCGATCCAAATCGCAAGCGGCAACCCCGTAGAAAAGGGCAGGTGGGTTAAAGCGGATCTGCGAGCTGCAATCTTGGAACATGGGGATCCCATCGGAGAACAATAGGAACTGGTGGAGCTTCCAGCTCTGATGGTATGCTGGATCTTCGCTGGAACTTCCCCTTCAACCATGCCACGCATCAAATCTGCCATCAAGCGCGTTCAGATCGCAGAGCGGAATCGGCTGCGCAACAAAGCCACCAAAGCAATGGTGCGCGCTCTGATGAAGAAAGTGATCTCCCTCTCGGCTGCCTACGCTGCCAACCCACAGCAAGAAACTCTGCAGGAAATCCAGGCGGCGATGAGTGCTGCTTTCAGCCGCATTGATAAAGCTGCCAAAACCGGCGTCCTGCACAAAAACACAGCCGCTCGTCGTAAGGCTCGGCTGGCCCGGATTGTGAAGCTATCTGTGGCTTCCTCGGAAAAATCCCAGGCTGAGGCTTTGGGTGGGCGTGATTGACTTCTCCTGCTGCTTCGGAAGTGGTGCTTGTGCGGGATTTCAGCTAGAAATCGCAGGAGCCTCGCACTGTACCCGTAGGGTCAGTGCCGGGAGGAATGCGGAAGTTATGATAGAACCATGACCCAAGTCCTGACCGTATCCTGCAAGCTCAAGGTGTCCCAGTCACAAGCCGCAAAGTTGGATGCGACCTTGGCTGCTTTCGGCCAAGCCTTGAACTGGGTCAACCAAAACACACCCGAGAAAGTCGCCAACGCCGTTAAGCTCCAGTCTCTGTGCTACCGCGAAATCCGTGCCCGGTTCGGCTTATCCAGTAA
>NZ_JANSIN010000035.1:0-25856 GCF_047462115.1 Synechococcus sp. R50.1
ATGACTTTTGCCAAACCGCCTAAAGCTCAGTAAATTCAGCAAAGTTCAGGGTTTTGGGGGTTAGAGGCATGCTCTCCGGCAGGGGGTGGAAGCCTGAACTCCTTTCCTGCTGATCTGGGAACAGTCTAGCCAGGAGTGGCGTGCCCTCAAAGGGTATCCTTATCGCGTTAGCAGGACGAAGTCTCATTGGGGTGGGGCGAAGCGCGGCGAAAGTTTTTGTTAAGCATACACCTTAGTTCCGGACTGGGAAGATTTCAAGCGCTTTTGCACAGGTTTGGGGAGGCTCTCGTTCATTACCTTGGTTGGTTAAGCAAGTGCAGGGGTGGGATCCCTTTGTCCACCTACCTGTCCCTATGCCTATTGTGGGAGCAACTTGACGATGCGAGCGCGAACGGCCTTGCCGCTGCTGTGTCTTTCTTTGCTGTTAACTGCCTGCCGAGCTGGAAGGCCGCCCCAGGAGATGGAGGGGGACGGCCAACCCCCCACGCCAGTGGGAATAGGAGTGGTGGAAGAACGGATGATTGAGGAGGCGTCGGAATTTATCGCCAGCCTCGGATCCCAGCAGGTGGCCAGCATCCGGCCCCAGGTGAGCGGACAGGTGACTCGGGTGTTGGTGCAGTTGGGATCCCAGGTGGCTGCTGGGGCACCTCTGTTTGAGATCGACAGCCGTCAGCAACAGGCGGCGGTGGCCGGCCAAACGGCGGGGATTGCCGCGGCCCAAGCCAACCTGGAGAGCAGCCGTGCTCTGCTCAGCCAGTTGCGGGCGGATCGGATGCGCCTAGAGGCAGCGGCGGAGTTTGCCCGGGATCTGCACGAACGTAACCTGCGCCTATTGGCGGAGGGGGCCATCAGCCAGTTGCAGGTGGATCAGTCCAGCCGCGATCTGCGCCAGGCGGAGGCGGCTTTGGCAGCGCAACAGGAGCAGATCCGCGCCCAGGAGGCAGCGATTTTGCGGGCAGAGCGAGAGGTGCAGCGGGCCCAGGCAGAGGCGGAGCGGCAGCAGGTGCAATTGCAGTTTTTCCAGGTCACGGCTCCCTTTGCGGGCATTGTGGGGGATGTTTTGGTGAGGCAGGGAGACTACGTGACACCGCAAACGGTTTTGACTACCCTGACCCAAAACCAGGCACTGGAGATCAACCTCAATATCCCCCTGCAGCGGGCCCCGCAACTGCGCATCGGCACCCCAGTGCAGCTCCTGGACAGCCGCGGCGAGGTGATCGGCACCAGCCAGATCTCCTTTATTGCTCCCGAGGCGGAAGCCAGCACGCAGTCGGTTTTGGCCAAGGCCCTTCTGGAGAATCCAGCCGGGCAGTTGCGCTCGGCGCAGTTTGTGCGGGCTCGTGTCATCTGGGAGGAGCGACCGGCCTTGCTGATTCCGGTGACAGCGGTGGCCCGCTTGGGAGCGCAAACCTTTGTCTACACAGTGCAAACGACGGAGCCGCCAGCAGAGGGCATGCCCCCGGGGGCGGTGGCGGTGCAAAGGCCGGTACGGCTGGGATCCATCCACGGGAACAGCTATGAGGTGCTGGAGGGCCTAGAGGCCAATGAGCCAATTGTGCTCACTGGCCTGCAAAAAATCCGCGATGGCGCACCGATTATTGATGAGGTGATCCTTCAGCAGAGGGGGCAGCAACAAGGTGGAGAGGGGGGATCCCCGCCCTAGAAGAGGCTGTGCATTCTCAGCAATTCTTATTTGCCCCAGTTTTGGCCCAGTCATCCAAGCTTCAACTTGAAGGGCGACCAGCTCAACCGGTATCTCATCGCAGCGGATCCTTAGACTTATGTTCGTTGACTTTTTCATTCGCCGTCCTGTTTTCGCTACCGTCTGCTCCATCATCATTGTGCTGGTGGGGGCGGTGAGCATTCCCCTACTGCCGGTGGACTACTACCCTCAGGTGGCGCCGCCAGCCGTAACTGTGACAGCCGTTTACCCTGGGGCCAATGCCGAGACGGTGGAGACGACGGTGACCAACGTGCTGGAGCAGGAGATCAACGGCGTCGAGGGCATACGCTACCTCTCTTCGGTGAGCAGCAGCAACGGTACCAGCCAAATCACGGTCACCTTCAGCCCCGATCGGGATCTGGACATAGCGGCTGTGGATGTGCAGAACCGAGTTGCCCGAGTTCAGGCGCGGCTGCCGGCAGAGGTGATCCAAAATGGCGTCAGCGTCCAAAAAGCCGGCGACAGTGCTTTCGTGCAGGTGGTGGCGCTGCGTTCGCAGGCAGGGGAATATGATGAGCTGTTTTTGAGCAACTACGCAGAGCTGTTTGTGCGGGATGCTTTGCGGCGCATCCGGGGCGTGAGCGATGTCATCATCTTTGGAGAGCGCACCTACGCCATGCGCATTTGGCTGGATCCGACACGCTTGGCCGGCTACGGGCTAACGGCTCTGGATGTGGTGAACGCGGTGCGCCAGCAGAATATCCAGGTGCCTGCCGGCCAAATTGGCAGCCAGCCCAGCCCGCCGGATCAGGAGTTTCAGATCAGCGTCCAGGCAACGGGGCGGCTCTCACAGCCGGAGGAGTTCGCCCAGATTGTCCTCAGGGCCAACCCCGATGGCAGTTTGGTACGCATTGCCGATGTGGGTCGGGTGGAGCTGGGAGCGCAAAGCTATGATACGTTCTTCCGCATCGGGGGACAGGAGGCGGTGGGGATCGCCATTACCAAGCAGCCGGATGCGAATGCCTTGGAGGTCTCGCGGCAGGTGGAGCAGACGTTGGAGGAGCTCTCCCGCAACTTTCCGCCCGGCTTGATCTACGAGATCCCCTTCGATGCCACCCTGTTCATTACCGAGTCGGTGCAGGAGGTGATTTTCACTCTGTTGCAGGCGATTGGCCTGGTGGTGTTGGTGCTGTTTATCTTTTTGCAGGATTGGCGCATCACCCTCATTCCCACCATCACCATCCCGGTAGCGCTGCTGGGTACTTTTGCTTTTGTGCGCCTGTTTGGCTTTTCCATCAACACTCTGACCATGTTTGGCCTGACTCTGGCCACCGGTCTGGTGGTGGACGATACCATCGTGGTGGTGGAAAATATCTCCCGCTATATCCGTGATCGCGGCATGCGGCCTCTGCAGGGGGCCTCGGCGGGGATGAATGAGGTGTTGGGGGCGGTGATTGCCACTACGTTGGTGCTGTTGGGGTTATTCCTGCCGATTGCCTTTTTTCCCGGCACCAGCGGTCGCATCTATCAGCAGTTTGCCGTCACCATTGCGGTGGCGGTCTCTCTGTCCACGTTCAATGCCATTACTTTGGCCCCGGCGTTGTCGGCACTGCTGATTCGTCCGCGCTCAGGAGAGATGTTTTGGCTGCTGCGCTGGTTTGACCGCGCCGTGGAAGGGATCCGAGCGGCCTACTGCCGCCTGCTGGAGCTGGTGGTGAAGCTGCGGCTGTTGGTGGTGACGGGGTTTATTGCCTGTTTGGGCCTCACCTACTGGCTGTTCCAAATTGTGCCGACGGGGTTTGTGCCGGATGAGGATCAGGGCTTTTTCATCACCATTGTCCAGGGGCCGCCGGGGGTTTCCCTCAACTATACCGACAGGGTGATCCGGCAGGCCGCCGCTATTTTGGAGGGGATCCCTGAGATCGAAAATCGGGTGATCGTGGGGGGGTTCAGCTTTACCGGGCCCTCGCCGGGGAATGGGCTGATCTTTGCCACCCTCAAGCCCTGGGAAGAGCGGCGGCAACCGGAGCAATCGGCGCAAGCGATTGTCAACCGGCTATTTGGGCCTTTTTTGGGCGGGATCAGCCGCGCATTGGTGATCCCGATCCTGCCGCCGGCCATTCCCAATTTGGGGGTTGCGGGCGGGTTTACTTTCCAGCTTCAGGATCGGGGGGTGAACGATTTCAACCTCTTGGAGCAGACGGCCAACACCCTGTTTTTTGTGGGCAACTCGCCGCCCCCGCCGGGCCAACCCCTCTTGGGCTTGCGGATTAACCCGCCCACCTTCAACGCCAATTCGCCGCAGCTAGAAGTACAGGTGGATCGGGAGATGGCCCAGTTGTTGGGGATCCCTCTGTTGGATGTCTTCGGCACGCTGCAGACGCTGCTGGGGGGCACCTACGTCAATGATTTCGACCTGTTCAACCGCAACTACCGGGTCTATGTGCAGGCGGATCAAGCATTCCGAGGTAACCCGGAAAGCATCGGCCAGTTCTACGTGCGGGGTGGGCAGGGGCAGCTCTTGCCGTTGAGCACCCTGGTTCAGGTGGAGGAGACCACCAGCCCGGCCATCATCAACCACTTCAACCTCTTCCGCTCAGTGGAAATTCAGGGCAGCGCCCTGCCGGGCTTTAGCTCAGGGCAAGCGATTCGGGCTATGGAAACTCTAGCCGCCCAGTTGTTGCCCCAGGGGTTTGGCTTCGAGTGGTCGGGCCTGTCGCTGGAAGAAATCGAGTCGGGAGGACAGGCGCCGCTGATCTTTGCTTTGGGCTCGGTGTTCGTCTTCCTGGTGCTGGCGGCGCAATTTGAGAGCTATGTGGATCCCTTGATCATTTTGTTGGCGGTGCCGCTGGCGGTTCTTGGGGCTCTTTTGGCGCAACTGCTGCGGGGCTTGACCAACGACGTCTTCTGCCAAGTCGGGTTGGTGATGTTGATCGGGCTGGCCAGCAAAAACTCTATCTTGATTGTGGAGTTTGCCAACCAGTTGGTTGCCCAAGGGATCCCACTGCTCAAAGCTGCCACCCAAGCAGCCGAGACGCGCTTCCGCGCCATTCTGATGACCGCCCTGAGCACTATCCTGGGTATTTTCCCTCTGGCAGCGGCCACGGGCGCAGGGGCAGCCAGCCGTCAGTCGCTGGGCACGGCGGTGATCGGCGGTATGCTCGTCTCGACAATGCTCAGTTTGCTGGTGGTGCCGGTGCTCTATGTCGTGATCAAGGGGATCCAGGTGCGAATTTTGGGGGGATCCCCTTCACCTGTGGATCTGGCGCATCTGCCCCCACCGGAGGATCCCAAGGATCTGCTGCCTGGTGGCGACAGCGTTGGGTAGCAAGAGGGATCTGCTTGCTTCTTCTCTTCTGGCGGAAAAGCGAGTGGGGGAAGGGGGCACCTTTCATCCACCGAGGGCCCTGTCCTCGAGCAGTTCGGACTCGGCTCCGCCGGGCATTTTTTCCCAGAACTGAGCCAGGTGTTGCAGGCCCACAAAGCCCAACTGCCAGAGGATCAAGGCTAGAGGGCCGTGCTGCTGCCGTTGGATCTTCAGGGCCAGAGCCAGTTGTTTGGGCTTGAGGAGCTGTTGCTGCTCAGCAAACTGGCAGAACTGTCGATCCCATTGGCTAAGGGCTTGTAAATCCGGCAGGGTCGGTTCCATAGGTTTGGCCGGGCAGGAAAGGATTGAATGTCGAGGATCGGGATCCTCGTACTGATTCTGGGGATCTTCTTGCGGATCCCTTGCAACAGGTTTCTTCCAGGGTATGTGACCACCCAGGCCCTCCCAAGGCCGGTTAGGGCAGAGAGGACTGAGCTTTGTCGCAAAGCTGGCTTATAGATCCTGGCAGGACAGTCTATCCCCAGGGGTCGTCGTCGAAAGGACTATCTGACCAATAGCCACTCTGCTGGGGTGGAGGGGGCTGTTGGGGAAGGGGCGGCGTGTAAGCAGGAGGCGGTGTTGGGATGGGGGTGGGTTTTTCCAGCTCCTCAAGTCGAGGCAGGTCGGCGGGCTTGGGCTCGACACCAAGGCTTCTCAGCTTGGCTTGCGTTTCTTGCACTTGCGCATTGAGCTCTTCCAGGTAGGCGCGGTAGTGGTTGGCAGCTTCCAGGTACTGCTTGGCTTTCTTTTCGTTTTCCCGGACGACCGCCTCCAGTTCTTTGGTGCGAACGGTGTAATCGGCCTCTTGATTGGTGAGGTTTTCGATGGCTTGGTTGAGTACAGCCCGCCGTCGCTCCAGTTGGGCTACAATTTCCGACAACTGTCGTTCTCGCTCGCTAAGGCTGCGTTCCCGGTTTTGAGTTTGTTCCAGTTGAAAGCTGGCCTGGCTGAGCTGCTCTCGCAAATACATCACCTGGGGCTCCGTCTCGTTGCGTTCCTGTTGCAACTCAAAGACCCGCGCTTCCAAGTGATCTTTTTCCTGCTGCAACACTTCCCGCTCGTTCAAAAGACGGGTGTAGAGCTGGTTGAGAAAGTCCACCTCCATCACCACTTGGCTAAGCTGAGTGGCGTATTCCCCAACCAAAGCCAACTCCCGAGCGAGGTTTTGGGTTTCACTGGTGGCTTGATCGGTGAAAAACTGGGGAAGTTGGGTGGTTTCTCTGAGGCGTTGGGTAAATTGCTTGAAGCGGAAAGAAAAGTTGCTCGCCATTGCCGGTGCGGTAGCCTCGAAGATCAGGGGAATGCCGATGGTTGGATTTCACAGGGCTTGGATTGCTTCCAATCTACTTGGATTGCTTCCAATCTAACATTGAGCTACAGCTTTTGCGGAAGCTTGCCTTAGGTGGGATCGGGGGGAGTTTCAGGGGCCGGCATGGCAACTTCCCCAGAGGGATCCCGTTTCTCGGATTCGAGCTGGGGGTTTTCTGTCGCTCTGTTTTTATCCTTGTCTTTTTGGTCTTTCGAGGTGCCTTCTGAATCTTGGCCGGAGATGCGGCGCAACAGCCGTTGCAGGAGTGGGCTGCGGCGATCGCCGATGACGGAGAAGCGGCTTTCGATCTCTTCGACGGGGACGGGATCCATTTGAGCCAGCTCCGGCTCGCTGAGGAGGAGTACCCGTATCGTTGCAATGGGGATCTGCAAGAACAGGTTGGATCCCCAAAACCCGAAGGCGGCTATGGCCAGGCCGGCCAGGCGGGTGCCGTTGCCAGGGGTGAGCGGGGCAAAGAGGGGGGCAAAGTCGTAGAGGCGCTCACCGACTTCCAGCATCAGGATTGCCGCCAACAGCGTCAAAATCTTATGTTCGGGGCTGAGGAAGGCGGCCAAGATGCGGCGCTGGTCGGGGGTAAGTTCTTCCGGGGGGACAGAGGCCACCCACAGGCTGAAGATATCCAATGGCTTGCGCCACTGCAGGGCAAAGACCGGCCCAATGCCCACCACGGCCACCCAAGCCTGCTCCGCCCCCACCGGCAGGAGGGGATCCCCTGTGGCCAGCCCGATCAGGGTCAGCCCCACCCACAAGGGGAAGAGGAGGATGCCGGCGGCATGGATCCAGAGGAAAGGTTCCTGCCAATGGCTGCGCATGGGGAGATGCCAAAAGGGACAGGGAAGAGCAGGGCTAGGGGCGGGATTTGTCCACCACTTCCAATTCTGTGAGGCGGAAGGTGACTAATTTGTCCCAGTTGCCGCCTTCAAAGAGGACAGCGGCATGGTCGTCGGTAACCCGCTGTACCTGGCCCTCAAAGCAGTAGTAGGTGTCGTTGGGGTTGATGACCCGGACGGCAACGCCGGGGTAGATCGGGGGAAGGGCTTCGAGGAGGGTTGGGGTTGGAGTCGTGTTCACGTTTCAGCTATCCTCTTTTTTTGCAGAAGCTCTGCCTTACTATTATGAGGGAAAGCCCCTCTCTTGCCGAGTCTCCCCTTGTTGACCTTCTCCCCATAGCGGTTCACCGAGGGTTGGGCAATGGGCTGAGGTGTGGCTTCCAGCCCGCTAACACGAAAGGGGCCTGCACTGCGACTTCGACGGTCAATCCAGCTCCAGCTCAAGGTCCCAGACCATGGCTACCGGCGCACAGTCTTCCCCCTCCCAAATCTGGCATGTGTTGGTGATCGATGATGAGCAGGGACGGCGGGCTGTGGCCCTCAGCGCTGCCACCTATTCCATCGGCAGGGATCCCAGCAATGCGATTGTCATCGATTCGGCGGCGGTTTCCCGGCAACACGCGCTGCTGCTGCGGCTACCCCAAAAAGATGGCCAGTATACCTACCGGCTGTTGGACGGCAATATCGAGGGCAAGCGCAGCACCAACGGCGTCTCGGTGAATGGGCAGAGATGTTTGAGCTGGGATCTCAAGGATGGGGATCAGATCCTGTTGGGGAATCAGGTGCGGATGCAGTACTGCATTCGCCAGTTGTCAGACGAAGATTTTCAGCGGTATCTCCAGTCTGTAAGCTTTCGCAGCGTGAAGGCGGAGGTGGTGGATCGGCGCTCCACAACCATGCAGCGGTTTGATCCGCCCTCGATGCAGGCAATTTTGCCCCAAGAGGAGACGACGGAGAGAATTGACGTGAAGCCTCAACGCCGCAATCCGCTGCGGCTGCTGTTCCAGACCCTCTGGGGGCGTTTGAGGGGAAAGCTGAGATAATTTAGCCCTCAGGAATGCCCACCCGTTCTGAGTCTGGGAGCGCTGATGCAGTCTCGTCGGTGCTGTCTTTGCGGTCTTGCTCTGACGCTTCTGCCTGCAAGTCCAGGAGGGAGGGGGAGTTGGCTTCCCCAATCAACACTCCCCGCAGCCAGAGGGGAGCGACAAAGGTGGTGGCAATCACCATGACGATAATGCTGACATCGAGGGCATCGGAGAGAACCCCACTGGCGGCCCCCACGCCGGCAAACACCAGGCCCACCTCACCCCGGGGAATCATGCCCACTCCGATGGCGTAGCGGTTGATGCCCGGCTTGCCAAAGGCCCCCAAGCCCGCTGCTAGCTTGCCCACAATGGCAACTCCGATCAAGAAGACGGCAATGATCAGCCCCTCTCGGTTGGCAGGGAGGGTGGGGTTGAGTACGGCAAGGTTGGTTTTGGCCCCAACGCAGACGAAGAAGATGGGCACCAATAGGTCGGAAATGGGCTTGATCTGTTCTTCCAGCTCTTGCCGTTTCTCGGTTTCGGCCAAGATCAGGCCAGCGGCAAAAGCGCCCAAAATCGCTTCTAGATGAATGATTTGCCCTACATAAGCCAGCAGAAAGGCCAGCACAAGGGCGGGCAGAAGGGGGTTACCTCGGGTCTTCAGGCTGTTGAGAAGGGCAACAAAGTAGGGGCTGAGAAGGCGCCCCAAAACAATGGAGCCGACCAAGAAGACGATGGCACTGAGGATGATGATGCCGATATCGGAAAGGTTGACTTCTCCGTTTTTGGCCAAGCCCGCCACCACGGCCAAGATGATGATGCCCAACACGTCATCCAAGACGGCGGCACCAATGATCACTTGCCCCTCTGGGGAGGTGAGTTTTTGCAGCTCGGCCAAGACGCGGGCGGTGATGCCGATGCTGGTTGCTGTGAGGGCAGCGCCGGCAAATATGGCGGGGATAACGGGCACATGAAACAGGTAGAGCAAGCCCAGGGTTCCGGCCAGGAAGGGCACAGCAACGCCGATGATGGCTACGGCTGCGGCTTGAGGGCCGACCCGCAACAGCTCGGCCAGATCCGACTCGAGGCCGATTTCAAACAAGAGGATGATCACCCCGATCTCGGAGAGGATGTCGACGATCTCGCTTTGGGAGGAAAACACCTGCACCAGGGATCCCTCGTCGAGTCCGGCAGTGGCTTGCAGAAATTGCATCAATGCTGAGGATTGGGCCAAGGCGTGCAGCTCTTGGCCGGAAACTTGTCCTTCCGGGAAGACCAACAACCCCAGCGCGGAGGCCCCTACCGCGACGCCCCCCAGCAGCTCTCCCAACACGGGGGGAAAACTCAGGCGGACGGCAATTTCTCCGGCGATACGGCTGGCCAGATAGATGACCACTAGAGCCATCAGCACCGCTACCAGGATCAGGGGCGAAAGATTGGCAGCTCCTTCAATGGGGGCAGCGGCTTCGACGGCAAGCAAAACGGGATCCCAGCAATTCAACAGCAAGATCTCAACCTCAGGTGGACTGCTTTTTGTCTTGGGTTGGCACAAGCAGAGCGGCTCTGTTCAGGCAATCGCTCTGCCAGAAGACTGTTACAAAGGCTAACCCTCATGGCGATCCGCTTGCAATGCCTGCATCGGCACTTTATGAGGACTCTGTCCCGCTGATGCCAACAGAATGGTTTCCGATGAAGTTGCTCTGGTTGGCAATGGCTATATTTTTATGGCGGTGCGGGTTCTCAGCTTGGGATCCCAGGTGCCGTGCACTCTGTCTCGATCTACCGCGAGGATTAACGGTGATATCTCCTCTACGCACGCTGAGTGAACGCTGGCTACCCATCCTCCTGACAGGGATCCTACTGCTGCTGGTTTGGGATCCCTTGGCGATTTGGGCGAACAGCCCGGCGGCGCAACGCCTCTTGGAGCAGGGCACTGCAGACTGCAGCACGGTCAGGGAGTGTGCTCGACTATTGCGCAACCCGATCCTGCCTTCTTTGGGTCAATTGGCGGAGGGCTTGAGAAATATGGCGTTCCCCCTCACTTCCACGAGCGCAGTTGGGTATAACGCTCTGGTCACGGCAGCAGAAACGCTGGTGGGGTTGGGGCTGGCTTTGCTGGTGGGGTGGGCAACGGCGGTGGCGTTGGTGTTTTCGCGAGCTTTTGAGCGGATGATGCTTCCCTGGATTGTTGCTTCCCAGAATGTGCCAATTGTGGCTTTGGCGCCGGTGCTGGCGGTGGTGCTGGGGCAATATGGGGTGCGGGGTCTGTTGCCGAAAGCAATCGTGGCGGCCTACATTGCTTTTTTCCCGCTGTCGATCGGCATTGCCAAGGGGTTGAGCAGTGTACCGCCTCTGCAATTGGATTTGATGCGCACTTACCATGCCCACCCGCTGCAGGTATTTCGCTGGGTGCGGATCCCGGCGGCTATGCCGATGGTGTTTACCAGCCTGAAGGTTGCGGTGGCGATGGCTCTGGTGGGGGCTATTGTGGCAGAGATTTCGATTGTTAGCTTTGCAGGGCTGGGGCCGATGTTGTTAAGCCGTTCCTATTACGGCGACATGGTGGGGTTGTGGGTGATCATGCTGGTGGCGGCAGCTTTGGGGATCCTCTTGGTGCAGGGGATTGGCCTGCTGGAGAACATCTGGACGCGGTGGCGGCGACCCACTCCGTAACCCACTCAACACTGGGGATCGACGGGGCTTTGGATCTGATTTCGCGATTGGGGTTTCATGGGCTGCTCTGGTTCCATCGGTGGATAGTCCAGATAATTGACACTTATCTGGACTATCATCTTCACAGCCGCTCCCCTGAGCAGGACGAAGCGTTTATTGCGCCCTCTCCTGGAAGACCCCTCGGAGCCGGCAATCCAGGACAAGCTGCTCCTTAGGAGGAAGCCTCGCCTTGGCCCGGTGCAGGATTGGATCCATCCGGATCGGACGGTGGCCCAGACAGATCCAGAGGATTAAACCGGTTCATGGCCGTCATCAGTCCCTCTTGCCAGCAGCACTCCACGGCCTCTACCGCCACATCCAACACCCGCTCCAGCACCTCTTGTTCTGCAGGGGCGAATCCACCCAACACATGCCCGACCACATCTTGGCTGCCCTTGGGTTTGCCCACCCCCAAACGCAGCCGTGGAAACGCCTCGCTCCCCAAGTGCTGAATGATGGACTTCATGCCGTTGTGCCCACCGGCAGAACCGGATCCCCGCAGGCGCAGACGACCCAGCGGCAGATCCATATCGTCGTACACCACCAGCACAGAGGCGAGATCTAACTTGTACCAATCCAGCACCGCCCGCACCGATTGGCCGGAACGGTTCATGTAGGTTTCCGGCTTGAGCAAGCGTCGCTTTCCTCCCAGGGCAAACCCTTCTCCGTAGCTACCTTGGAATCGCTTCTCCAAAACCAACGGGATCCCCCAGCGCTGCGCCAGCCGATCCACCACCATAAAGCCGCAATTGTGGCGGGTATTGGCGTATTGAGGGCCGGGATTGCCCAGGCCCACAACGAGCTGCAGGGAAATCTCATCGGTTCCCTTGGGCTTGACCTGGGTCACAACGTTTCTCGCCTCCTCGAGCTAAAGTAAGGCATCGCTGCTTTGAGTGGTGTTGGCGTGTTTTCGGGCTGCTGGTCGCCCCGGAGGTTCGGATACCCAGCCGGCGGCAGGAGAACTCTTGGGGGCGAATGACTCCGCCATTGTTTATTGTGAACGCTTAATGTGAACGCTTCTGACCAACCCTGCTATGAGCCTGCCCACCCCCTTCGGTCTTCACCCCAGCACAACCGAATTCGATGCCTCGGATGCCCTGCGCCTCAGCCAGCGTCTGATTCAAGTGGGGATCGCCCTCTCCTCAGAAACAGATCTGGGGCGGCTGCTGGAGTTGATCGTTGCTCAAGCCCGAGAACTGACCCACTGTGATGGGGCCAGCCTCTTTGTCCGAGAGGGAGAAGAATTGCGGTTTTTCGTGGTCAACCGCCATGAGGAGCTGCGGGATCTGCGCTTGCCCCTCAGCCCTTCCAGCATTGTGGGCTACGTGGTGCTCACCGGGGAAAGCTTGAATTTGCCGGATGTCTACCGCCTGCCCGCCGACCGGCCCTATGCCTTTAACCCACAGGTGGATCGGCAAACCGGCTATCGCACCCGCTCCTTGCTCACCGTGCCGATGCGGGATCCCTCAGGCAAGATCCTTGGCGCCCTGCAACTGTTGAACCGCCTAAAGCCGGATCACCCCACCCCCCTAGCTCCTGACCAGGTGGCTGAGTGGAGCCAACCTTTTTCTGAGCTGGAAGTCAGCGTGGCAGAAGCCCTAGCCTCCCAGGCGGCGGTTGCCTATCAAAACGTCCAATTGCGGGAAGAGCTCAAATCTGCCCACTTCGAGACCATCTTCTGTCTGTCTCTGGCCGCAGAATACCGGGATCAAGATACCTCCTTTCACCTGAAGCGGATGAGCAACTACTCCCGCATCATCGCCAAGCACTTGGGCCTATCCAGCCATGAGCAAGAGCTGATCTTCTACGCCAGTCCCATGCACGATGTGGGCAAAATCGGGATCCCGGATGCCATCTTGCAAAAGCCGGGGCGTCTGACCCCAGAAGAGCGGCAGATCATGAACCGCCACCCTGAGATCGGCTACGAAATTCTCAGCAAGTCCGACTCCGAGCTGATGCAAAAGAGCGCCATCATCGCCCTTACCCACCACGAGAAGTTCGACGGCAGTGGGTATCCGCGCGGCCTCAAAGGAGAAGGGATCCCTCTAGAAGGGCGGATTGTGGCCTTAGCCGATGTATTCGATGCCTTGGCCAGCCGTCGCCCCTACAAAGAAGCCTGGGCTTTGAATGAGGTCTTTCAGTTTGTAGAAGACAACAGCGGCAGCCATTTCGACCCGCAAGTGGTGGCCGCCTTTAACCGAGGACGCAGCGAAATTCTGGAAATCTACCACCGCTATCAAGAAACCCGCTAAATCCAGCTCCAGATCAATCAGGGATCCAAGATACCAACCCAGAACATTCAGCTCCAAAGGGATCCATCCCCGCAAACTGCAAAGAAGGGATCCCAGGCCATCCTTTCCGTACAATCCCGCAGAATCTTATGGGCAAAAGGTGGGATCCCAGGGCAAACTGAAGGTGGTCGATTTTCTGCACAAATTACCCCATTGAAGGCCGATCTAGAGCCGACTTTTTGTGTTCCTCTACACATCAGTCTCCAACCCATCTGTACCCAACCTGTGCCGAGGATCCCTGTGATGGCTACCCTGACAAATCCACCCACTCCTACCCTATCGATCAACACCAAGCTGCGCGATTTGGCCTTGGTGGAGTTTCAGGTGAGCGAGTCCACCCCTTGTGAGAACGTGGTGCGCCGCCTAGAAGATGACAGCAGCCTTTCAGGAGTCATCGTGCTGGACGAGCGGTCACAGGTGCGGGGAATGTTGACCCGCCGCGCCATTCTGGAGTGGATGCTTAGCAAGCCCTACGGCCTGGATGTGTTTTTGAAGCGGCCCATCAGCTCCATGGTAGAGTTCCATAGCCGGGATTTTCTCTTGCTCCCCGGCGACTGCGATGTCATCCAAGCAGCCGACCGAGCTTTCCAACGGCCCGAAGAGACCATCTATGACCCCGTGGTGGTTCAACTGGGATCCCAGGACTACCGCCTTCTCGATGTGCCGGTGTTGTTGGTGGCCCAGGCCCAGGTGCATCTGGCCACCCAGCGCAAGCTACAGGAGCAGCAGGAAGAGATGAAAAGGATCTTGGCAGAGCTGGAGCAGGAAAAAAACCGCAGCCTCCAGTATGCCCGGGATCTGGAGCGACAAAAAGCCGAGATCCTCAACCAAAACCTGGCCTTAGACATGGAACGTCGCCGGGCCCAACAGCGCTCCGAGGAGTTGGCTCGCCTTAACGCCCGCATCATTGAAATCAGTTCTGTGCTCTCTGAGAGAGGCAAATCCACCTTTGCCGCTACCTTTGAAGGCGTGGAAGCCGTACGCGGCCTAGTTCAGGAAATTGCCGACAACAGCCAGGAGTTGTCGCGGGAGCTCAAGGAGATCAACACCATTGTGGATTTGATCGTAGAGGTGGCAGGATACATTCGCCTGCTCTCTTTCAATGCGGCTGTAGAGGCCAACCGCAGCGGTGGTGCCGGTGGCTTTGGAGCCATTGCCCAGGAGATCCGCAAATTGGCCGGGCGAACCACTGAGGCCAGCAACCGTATTCGCAGCTTGGCAGAGCGTATCCAGCGCCAGAGCCAATCCACACTGCAATCGGCCCAAAGCAGTGCTGAGGTGGTGCAATCCCTTTACCAGCAGGCCCAGTCAGCCCAGTTGGCCCTGGAAGAGCTGCAAACCCTGTTGGAACGAGCCCAGATCTAGCCGAACTTTTGAGATTCTTTTGGATCTTGAGATCCTATGGTTGCCATGGTGACTAGGGGGCAGCTTTCCCCTCTCGAATCTCATAAGTGTAGAATTGCCCTGCCACGGCGAGGGTTTCAAAGTGGTAGGTGGGCAAGGAAATCCCCAGCGGGCCAAAGTTGAGCAACGACAAATCGGTGGTATAGAGGCTGAAGAGGATAAAATTCTGCCGGCGGGTTTGGCGCATGAACAAAGCTTCCAGTTCGGGCTGAAGCTCTCGGACGAGGGTATGACATTCCTCAATCAAAGTGGCCAGGAAAGCCGGGATCTGAGCACAGTATTCCCGCGTAGCGTAGGCAGCCAGTTGTTCCCCTGCATAGGTTCCGTACTCTTCTAAGGTGGGATTGGTGATGGCCAAAGCAGCCACCCCTCCGGCCAAAACCAGCCCGGAAAGCAAGGAAAAGACCTTTAGCATCGCAGCCTCCGAAACCAGATTTTCCATTCTGCTACAGGCTTGAGCCACCTCAACAGGGATCTTCCGGCAGAAGCCAAAGGGTTCTGTCCCGCTGACGCAATCGACCAAAGCCGACCCGTCGATCCCGTAGCCCTTTCGCCAGCCGCCTGCGCGGGATCAACAGCCAAACGCTCTACCCCGAAAGGACTCCTAGGAACCCGGTTCACCGGCGCTGCACGGCAACAGTGTTCCGGCAAGCCCGCAGAAGGGCTATATCCCTTGATTGAGTTGCTGGCCCACAGGATAGGATGGGATCCGATGTGCAGATGGTTTGATGTTCTCTATGGAACTTGCCGATCTAAGACGCACCCTAGAATCGCTCACCTTGCGCCTGAGCAACGCTCAGGACTATCTTTGACCTGCCTCACCTGGAGCAACAGATCGCCATCCTAGAGCAGGAAGCCTCCCAGCCCCAGTTTTGGAATGATGTAGAGGCAGCCCGCCGCCACATGCAGCAGCTCAACAGCCTCAAAGCCTCCTGGGATCAGGTGCATCGCTGGAAGGATCGCCTAGAAGATGCCGTCAGCGCCCTTGAGCTGCTCCAAGAAGAGCCCGATCCGGAACTCTTAGCCGAGACAGCGGGATCCCTGGCAGTGGTGGAGCGGGAGTTGGGCCAGTGGGAGCTACAGCAACTGCTCTCCGGCCCCTACGACAAAAACGGTGCCATCCTCACCATCACCGCCGGCGCAGGGGGAACCGACGCCCAGGACTGGGCGGAAATGCTCCTGAAAATGTACACCCGCTGGGCCGAAAACCAGGGCTACAAGGTCAGCCTCTCGGAATACTCCGAAGGTGCCGAAGCCGGCATCAAGTCCGCCACCCTGCTGATCGAAGGCCCCTACGCCTATGGTTATCTCTCTGCCGAGAAGGGTAACCACCGGATGGAGCGCATCAGCCCCTTCAACGCCAACGGCAAACGGCAAACCAGCTTCGCCGGCGTAGAGGTGATGCCGATCCTGGAAGAGGAAAGCGAGTATGAGCTGAAGATGGAAGATCTGGAGTTCGAGACCTCCCGCTCGGGTGGAGCAGGTGGCCAAAACGTGAACAAAGTGGAAACAGCAGTGCGGGTGATCCACAAGCCCACCGGCATTGCTGTGCGCTGTACCGAAGAGCGCTCCCAACTGCAAAACAAAGAGCGGGCCATCCAGATCTTGAAGGCCAAGCTGATCGAGATGGAAGAAGAAAAACGCAGACAAAAGCTGGCCGAGATTCGCGGCGAGATAGTGACTCAGGGCTTTGGGGGGCGTATTCGCACCTACACCTTCGATCCTTACAAGTTGATCAAGGATCACCGCACCAACGCCGAAACCTACAATGTCGAGGCCTTTATGAACGGTGAGCCGAGCGAGCTGATGCACTTTATTCAAGCCTACTTGCGGCAGGAAAATGCCAAGCAAGCCGCTGCCGTTTAGAGTCGGCTCCAGCGCTCCCACACTGCCTGCATCAGAGCAAGCCGCTCCTCCGGTGAGGCCATTTGGAGCTGAACGGGATCCCCTTCTGGAAAGACCCCCCCTACCCCCCACCCCACAGCTCTGGGGCAAGCCGTCTTCTCCTGCAGGGATCCCGCCCAGGCCAGTCCATGCCAAGCGCCGATGGCAGTCTCCAGCGCCGAAGAAAAGACCAGATCCAGGCCGGGATGGCGGCTGAGATACTCCCGCAGCGCGATGCAGGAGCCCACCAAAGATGGCTTCACCACCAGGATCCCTGTCCATCCTGAGCGATGGACGGCTTGCAACTGTTCCAAGCAGGCCACCGATTCATCCAAAGCAATGGGGGTCTGGTACTGGCGGCTGAGCTCCACCAAATGGGCGTGCTGATCCGGCGGCAGAGGCTGCTCCAAAAACTCAATCTTGACCGGCGAGTCCTGGTTAAGCCGATCACAAACCATCAGCCACCGGTGGGCCTCCGCAAGCCCTAGTCCCCCATTGGCATCCAAACGCAGACGGGATCCCGGCGGCAACCGCTCCAGCCATTGCTCCAGCTTCTCCAACTCCTGCTGCATGGGATCCCTCCCCACCTTGAGCTTGTACACCGACCGCGTGAGTGGGACGGAGTCCTTGTAAGATTCCGGCGGCAGGGTCTCCCCCAAAAGTTCACAGAAAGAGAGTAGAGAGAGATCCTTGTTCAACCAATCGGGATCCCGACAGGCCAGCCAAGCGCCTTCCAACCCAAACCGGCAGGCCGGCAGTGCTTCTGGGATCCCCAAAATATGCGCCTCCGACAAAAGAGGGGGCAACTGCCGACAAAACTCCAGAGCCTGCTCTAAGGTCTCGCTGCCAAACCAAGGGATGGGAGCAATTTCCCCATATCCTTGACAGCCTGTCTCCCGATCTGTAAGTCGGATCAGGATCCCTTCGCGCACGGACCACAGTCCGTGGTGGGTACGCAGGGGCCGCCGAAAGGGACGCCAGTAGGGGCAAAACGCAAAGGAAAACCGCTTTTCCAGCCGCCCAAGCGGCACGGATCCCTCTTTTTGGGTATCCCCTGCAGATGATCCGCTGTGCCTACCAGCCACAAAAAGCTCAAGCAAGATAAAGAAAGGAAAAACGCCAGTTTTCTCAGAGGGCTGCTATTCAGAAACGATCCCCATCGTTTTCTTGGACATCTCGAGATTGACCCACAATCGTGACCTCAATCCAGAGTTATGGTTACTTCAGGCTAGGGTGAGAAACATGGGCTCCTAAAAAAATCTTTCCGGCACTGCGCATTCAACATTTTCAACATTTTTTATTTAGGTGTTTTATTGAGGTGTGGGCGCAATGTCCCCGTTTGAATCGAAATGGCCATGTTTGCCAGATCTTAGTTTTCCTCATGGTTTGCTCAGCTTAAAACACCAGCTCAACCTCTGCCAAGGCAGCTTCTGGCCCCACTAGAGCAATGGCCGAGTTGGTCAGGTAGGTTTTTGCGGCTTGATGGAGCTGCTCTGGGGTGAGTTGCCTGACCCTCTGCAAATACTGCTGGTCAAACTCCATGCCCAAGCCCAAAATCTCGTACCAGCCCACCAGTTGGGCCACCTGGGCATTGGTTTGTTTGCTGAGGGCGTATTGGCCCAGAAGTTTGCGCTGCGCCATTTCCACCTCCGCCGGATCGAGGGGATTGGCCTGCAGACGGTGGATTTCTGCTTGTAGGCGCTCCAGGGCCACCTGAGTATTCTCTGCCGCAGTGCCCATGTAAACCCCAAAAGGGGCGGGATCCCGACGGGTGGCAAAAAAAGCCGAGACCTCATAGGCCAGGCCACAGCGCTCCCGCAGTTCCACAAACAGACGGCTGGATAGACCGCTGCCCAAGTAGGTGGCCAGCAACTTCAGGGCCGGATAATCCGCAGAAGCAGCAGGGGATCCGCGAAACCCAATCAAGATTGTTGTCTGCTGAGTGGGCTGGGGCAACCTCAGCAGTTGGGGATCCCTCAGAGGGGGTAGGGGAACATCCCGATCCTCTGGAGAGGGGCCGGGAACAACCCAGTCTCCCAAAGCCGCTTCCACCTGGGCAGCCATCTGCTCCGGCGGCTCTGGGCCGATCACCACCATCACCATTCCATTGGGACGACAGTAGGCCGCGTGATAGGCCACCAAATCCTCGCGGGTCAGGGATCCCACCGTCTCCAGCCGTCCCAACCCCGGCAGGGCGTAGGGATGATCCCCATAGAGGGCCTGTCGCACCTGATCGAAAGCCAGGCTGAAAGGCCGTTCCTGCTGGGCGCGAATGGCTTGCAGCATCAACCCCTGCTCTCGCGCCACCTCCTCTTCAGGAAAACTGGGATCCCGTAATATCTCCGCCAGCAAATCCAGCAACTCCGGGAAATCGGCAGCCACACAGCGCAGGCTCACCTCGAAAGAGTCGGCAGAACTGTCCACCGATAGCGAGGCTCCCAGCGATTCCACCGCAGCAGCAATGGCCTGGGAGTTGCGCCGATGCGTGCCTTTGGTGAGGACAGCCGCCATCAAGTGGCTCACCCCCGCCTGTTGCGGCCGCTCTGCCCGGCTACCACCGCGGAAAAAACAGTGGGCAGCCAAGATCTCCACCGTTGGGTTCTGGCCCAGCAACAGCGTGATGCCATTGGCCAAAAGGACGCGCTGTAAACGGCCACGTTGGGTGGCAAGCAGAGCAGAGTTCATGCAGGCAAGGGATCCCGTCCAAAATCCGAAAGTCAAGAGTCCAGAGCGCCAAGGCGGCGCTTAACGGCAAGCCAGTTGCAGCTCCGAAGCCGCCGCTGTACCCAGGGCAGTCGGCTTGAGAACGGTGACCACATAGGCCTCCAAAGACAAGTACTGCTGGGCCAATTCCCGGATCTGAGCCGGGGTAAAAGATTGCAACAGCTCCAGGTACTCTTGAATGCGCTGCACCCCGCCCAGCGTCTCGTAGTAGCCATAGATGCCCGCCAATTGACTGGGAGACTCGGCGGAGAACAGGAACTCATGGGTGAGCATACGCCGGGTGCGATCCAACTCTGCTTGGCCGATGCCATCCTGCTGCAGCTTTTCGATCTCGTGCAGGATCGTCGCCTCCACCCGCGCCACATCCTTCGGCTCCAGCTGAGCGCCGATACAAAACAGTCCCCCCTCCTTCAACACCAGCGAAGAACAGCCAATGGCCCTCACCCAGCCCCGCTGTTCCCGCAGCAGATGCACCAGCCGCGAAGTACGGCCATCTCCCAGCAGAGAAGCCAACATCTCCAGGCCACAGGCTTGTTGCCAATCGTCAATGCCAACGGTAGGCCAGGCCAATTTCAGACGGGCTTGCTCCAAGCGGGCATGGTCGCTCTCCCGGCGCAGGATCCCTTGGGGACGAGGCTGGGGCGGGATGGGGGGGCTGGCCGGTGCTGGCCCAGCAGCAGAGCTGCCAAACTGCTCCTCCACCAAGGCCAACGCCTGCTCAGGATCGATGCCACCCGTCACCACCACCGTCATGGATTCAGGCCGATACCAAGCGCGGTGGTAAGCGCGCATCACCTCAGGGGTCAGTTGCATCAAGCTTTCCGGTGTGCCCAACACCGGTCGTCCATAGGGATGCTCCCCATAGGCGGTCTCCATCAAGAGCTGATAGGCCGTGTAGTCCGGGTTGTCGGCGGCGCGGCGAATTTCCTCCAGAACCACCTGCCGCTCCCGCTCAAACTCTGGATCCGGGATCCCGGCCCGCAAAACCACCTCTGCCAAGTAGGGCAAGGTATCCGCTAGGTCAGCAGCAGCCACCGTAATGTAGTAATGGGTGTAGTCTTGGCCGGTGGCAGCATTGGTAACTCCGCCCCGTCCTTCCACGGCCCAATCCAGCTCACCAGGGGCCAGCCGCTCGCTGCCCTTAAACACCATGTGTTCCAAAAAATGGGATAGGCCCAGCCACTCCGGCGGCTCATGGCGTCCACCTGTCCGTACCCAGACGTCAACGGTTACAGAATCGGCAATGGGGATGGGATGAACGATAACGCCTAGCCCGTTGCTCAGTCGGTGGGTGTAGGCGGGCAAGAGACGAGGAAAGCGGTTCAAAATTCTTAATTGATGGAGAACAGTCTTAATTGTAGATGGAGAGGGTCTCCCGGAAATAGTATCTGAGACTACTTTTCTCGGCCTTCTCTCCCCACCTTGCAGATCCCAACCCCTTTTGTGGTAGAGGGAGAACCTAGGTACCTTGGGCTGCTCCCTGTCCAGACATCCCCCTAAGGCTCATTGCGCAGATCCGGGGATCCCTGCCAAGCCAGACTGGGGGATCCCTCGCTTGCCAGATTGTCCTCCACCTGAAATCCAGGGGGCCATTCTTCGCTATCGCGCACCCGCTGCACCACCTCTTGGGGCAGCACGACCCCCAACTGCCGGGCAGCCATGGCCACCACATCCCCCCGGTCGATCAAGCCAGCAATGGCGCCGGTGGGCGTGAAAACCAAAATGCGGCGGGGTTCTGCCTGGCGCATCATCTGAATTACCTGGGGAATGGGGGTCTCTTCTCGTACCCCCTGCAGTTGCTCCATCGGCTTGAGAATGGCTTTCAGGGTGAGGCGATCCCACTGGCTGCGCTCGATGTCGTTGAGCAGTTCTGGCCTGACCAACCCGCGGTAACGGCCATCTTCCTCGGCAAAATAAACGTCCGCCGGTTGAGTTGGGGCTTCCGGCCTGAGAGAAGAAGGCACCAGATAGCGATCCACAAACTCCCGCAGGCTCATGTTCGCGTCCAAAACCCGAAACTGGCGGGTCATCACATCTGCAGCTTTCAGGCGGGCCAGCACCTGCTGCAGTTGCGCGTACTGGCTGTAGCGGCGGGCGGTGTTCAAAATAAACAGGCCGATCAACCCCACCCAGAGGCCGTTGAGGCTCCCCCAAAATACCACCAGCAGACCTAGCCCCACCAAACCCCAGCCCACCCCCTGGCCGGCTCGGGCCGCCCACAGCATACCCTTTTGCCGATCCCCTGTCCAACCCCAGATGGCCGCCTTGAGCATTTGCCCCCCATCCAGAGGCAAGCCCGGCAGCAGGTTAAACAGGGCAATCGTCAGGTTGATGGCAGCCAAGCTGGTGAGGGTTGAGGCCAGCATCGACTCCGGCACAGCCCAAGCCCGGGCCATGCTGAAGAGCACAAACAGACCCAAGCTGAGGAGAGGGCCTGCCACGGCCACGCAAAAAGCGCCAAGGGGGCGGGGAACTTCCCGCTCAATCGCCGCCATACCCCCAAAAATAAACAGGGTGATGGAGTTAACCCGTACTCCATAGGCGCGGGCCACCAAGCTGTGGGCCAACTCATGAGCCAGCAGAGAAAGAAACAACCCCACCGCCGTCAACACCCCGTAGGAGAGCACCAGCAGGAGGGCCGCCGGGAACCAGGTGTAGTCGATGAAAAAGGGGATCCCCCACAAGCTACCGATGCGCAGGCGACTGGTCATGACGATACAACTCCTTACACAGCTCTCACTGGGGAGAAGGCCCAGGAAGGTGCCGTTGAAGACGACAAGCAGCCCCTTAACTTGGGATCCCTCTCCTCCACTGTAGCCCTTCTGCCGGGCCTTCCGTTCCCTTGCGGCTCCCCCGGCAGACAGCGGGCCTGCCCTATCCCTAGAGGCTCTTAAAGATCTTCTCAGAGCACAACACTACCTACAACACCAGACCCCCGAAGATTGTGATAACGTGGTTGGGCATTGGGTCGGCGGGGTTGCCAACCGGCGCTCAAGAGTCGGAACTACCGAGCTTTGCAGAAGAGGTGTGGCTATGGTGTGGACTTCGTCCCGCTCAGGCGAACAGAGCAAAGAAGTACAGGGACTTGATCCCGCTGAAACGACGGGATCCCTGCCTCTGGGCGAGTTTCCGGCCACAGCCCCGGCGGCCAGCCCGGTGTTCTACCGCACCTACAGCCGTCGCCGCCCGGATGGCAACCGCGAGACTTGGGGCGAAGTTTGCGAGCGCACCTTGGCCGACATCGCCCGGCTGGGGCGTTTTACCCCCCAGGAGCGGGAGCTCGTAGAGCGCATGCAGCGGCAGTTGAAGGCGTTGATCTCCGGTCGAGCCTTGTGGGTGATGGGCACCGACTGGATCCAGAAGCCGGAAAACTTCTCCGGTGCCTACAACTGCACCAGTTTGGCGGTGGTGGACTGGCGGGCCTTTGGCCTGATGATGGATCTGGCCATGATGGGCTGCGGCACGGGAGCGGTGCTGGAACCGCAGTTCATCCGCCAGTTGCCCCCCATTGTCAACCGCCTGCGGGTTCACGTGAAGGGATCCATCGGCACCACCCCTCCCGAAGAGCGGCAGGAGCACACCCGCATCCAACGGCAGGGATCCCAGGTGCACATCCAGGTGGGAGACAGTCGCCGCGGCTGGGTGGATTCGTACCAAGCGCTGCTGGAGCTGGCGTCGGATCCCAGCTTTGGGGGCCAGGTGGAAGTGACAGTGGACTTGAGCGATGTCCGCCCGGCTGGGGAGCGGCTGAAAGGGTTTGGGGGCGTGGCCAACCCCATTAAGCTGCCCGGCTTGTACGAGCGCTGTGCCGCCATCCTCAACAGGGCAGTAGGGCGGCAGTTGAACTCCGTGGAATGCTGCCTGCTCATTGACGAGGCGGCGGTGGTGGTGGTGGCGGGAAACATTCGTCGTAGCGCTGGCATTCGTCAGTTTGCTGCCGACGACCAGCTGGGATCCACCGCCAAAGACAACTTGTGGCAGCAGGACGAAAACGGCAACTGGAGAATTGACCCCGAGCGAGATGCCCTGCGCATGGCCAACCACACGCGGGTGTTTCACCGCAAGCCGACGCGGGAAGAATGTGTTGAGGCCGTGCGGAAGCAGTTTTACTCAGGCGAGGGGGCCATCCAGTGGGCCGGGGAAGCCGTAGCACGGGCCAATTGCGACCTTATCCCACCCGACCTAAAACCCGACTTTCTCAAAGCCTATGAGGCAGGAACGGCCCGAGAATGGCTAAAGGGACGGGATCCCTCCCTAGGGGAAGAGGAACTTCAGGATCGCCTGTGGCGCTATGGGCTGAATCCCTGCGTGACAGCCGATACCTGGGTGCACACGGGCGATGGGCCGCGCCAGGTGAGAGACCTGATTGGGAAGCAGCACAGCACCTATGTCAATGGAGAACTATTCAGTACCACACCGGAGGGGTTCTTCTACTCCGGTACCAAGCCTGTGCTGAAGCTTTTGACCAAGGAAGGGTTCTCTCTGCGGCTGACAGGCAACCATCGGGTTCTCAAAGTCACCGCTCAAACCCAAAAGGCACAATACACCGAGTGGGTACCGGCAGAAAGCCTACAACCGGGCGACCGCATCCTGCTGCACAACCATCGCGATCTCACCCCGTGGGATGGGGCGGGTACCTGGGAAGAAGGCTGGCTTTTGGGGAATTTGCTGGGTGACGGTAGCCTTACGGCAACCCCGTGGAACGACACGGCTTTATTACGCTATTGGCAAGATACCCAAGCCGAAATGAGCCAGTATGCGATTCAGCTTTTGCAAACGGCAGTGGGTTACGAGCCCCGCCAGCCAGAGGCATATCACTATGCGCAGCTTGGGTTGCGGGTTATCGGCTCCAGGGGGTTGGCAAAACTGGCGGCCCAGTTCGGCATGAGGCCCGGACAAAAGCAGATGACAGAGGCGCTCGAAGCCACCAGCTTCCAGTTTCATCGAGGCTTCTTGTGCGGGCTCTTTGATGCGGATGGCAGCGTGCAAGGTAATCAGGAGAAAGGGGTTAGCGTGCGGCTCTCTCAAAGCCATCTGGGTACCCTCAAAGCGGTTCAGCGCATGCTGGCGCGGCTGGGCATCATTGCAGTTTTGTATGAGAATCGCCGTCCTGCTGGATATCGCCTGCTGCCGAACAGTGCTCGCCAACCTGCACCATACGCTTGCAAAGCCCAGCACGAATTGGTTATTGCCAACGACAACTTGCATCTGTTCCAGGAATGGGTCGGCTTTCGGGAACCGCACAAAGCCCAAAAGCTAGAGGCACTGCTGAATGGCTACAAGCGCCAGCTCAACCGAGAGCGGTTTGCTGTGACGGTTGCTGCCCTTGAGGCAGACGGGGTAGAGCCGGTGTATGACTGTACTGTCCCCGGCCCAGCGTGCTTTGATGCCAATGGGTTTGTTGTCCACAACTGTGGCGAGATTATTGGCCACACATTCCATTGCAACTTGGCCGAGATCCACCTCAACCGTTTGGATCCCCACAACCGGCAAGAGCAAGAGGAAGCCTTCACGGCGGGAGCCCTCACGGTGGCAGCCCTACTCCACCACCGCTTTGTGGAACCCCGCTTTCAGCGTTCGCGGGAATGGGATCCCATCGTCGGCGTCTCGTTCACAGGCCTGTTCGACTTTTGCGTCAAAGCCTTTGGGGTTGAATGGCTGCGCTGGTGGCAGGAAGGGAGACCCGATACCCCCATCGGGAAGGAATTCAAGCAGCAGGAGCGGGAATACCTCAGCCGCTGGAAGGAGATCGTCCACCGCGTGGTCTGGGACTACTGCGACCGCCACAGCCTGCGCCGCCCCAACCGCTGCACCACGGTTCAGCCCGCCGGCACCAAGTCGCTGCTCACCAACGCCTCTCCCGGCTGGCACCCGCCCAAAGCCCAACGCTACATCCGCCGCATCACCTTTGCCAAAAATGACCCGGTGGCGCTGGCCTGTCTGGACTATGGCTACTCGGTGGTACCTGCTCAGGCGGACAAAGATGAAAACGGGAACTTGCTCAACGACCCCTTTGATCCCCGCTGTACCGAATGGCTGGTGGAACTGCCTGTGGAAGTAGAATGGGCCAACCTGCCCGGTGCTGACCAGATCGAGATCGAGCAATTCTCGGCCCTGGCCCAGTTTGACTTTTATATGCAGGTTCAGAGGTACTACACCACCCACAACACCTCCGCCACCATCGAGCTGCGGGAGGACGAGGTGGAAGCTCTGGGATCCCGTATCTACGAAGCCATCCGCGACGACGAGGGCTACATCAGCGCAGCGCTGCTGGCCCGCTTCGATGCGCCCTTCCCCCGCCTGCCTTTTGAGAAAATCGACAAGCCCACCTACGAACGACTGGTGGCCGAGGTCAAAAAGAGACGGCGGACAGATAACTTCTTCGCGGCCCTGGCCCGCTACGACCGCAACTTTACCTTGGCAGCAGAGGGACCGGCAGGGTGTGACGCTCTGGGGTGTCTGTTGCCAGATTTGGCGCCTCAGAGCTAGTTCCCCAAAAGGGTTCCCCCTGCTGCCGACCAACCCCATCGGATGCAAAGGCGCGACCGAGCTGATACATTTACGCTGAACACTGCTGAACATCACTGTTCAACTATGCAGCGATAGCATTCTGTTTGTTTCCAAAC
>NZ_JANSIN010000036.1:0-25410 GCF_047462115.1 Synechococcus sp. R50.1
CATCTAAAAAAACCAACTTCATCCTCTTTCCTCTATAAATTATTCTCTCTATCCTAACATAAGATCAACACGACCTAAGGCGCACCGACTGGTGGACGGGGATCCCTGTTGCTTTGGGCAAAGGTTGGCTCAAGCGGCTGATCTGAGCCTGGGCCTGCAGTTGTTCGTCAATCCAGTCCGCCAGTTCCCGCATGTAGAGCGCCACATGGATCGCCTGGTCGCGCTGTACCGGCTCCACACCTTTTTCTGCCAGGCGGGCCAGGATGACGGGGTGGCTCAGCTCTTCCAGGGCGGCAAAGTCTTCCGGTTGGTCAAACCCCAGCTCTGCCATTTTCTCAAACACGTACCCCAGCCGTAGGCCCGTGGACTCGCAGCGCCCTTCCGGTTGCCAGGGATCCCTCAAGGCCAGGGCAACAGTTCGGTAGGCGGTTTGGGCGATGGAGCGCCAGGTGCCGCGGTGGATGCGCAGGCTGAGTTGCTGCCGATCCCAGCCCAGGGCTTCTCGCACCAACAGGCCGCAATTGCAGCGGGTGCTGTCCCGCCAGCAGTACTCCCAGTCCCAGAAGCCCCAGTGTTGGGATTGGATACGATCCGCGGTGCGGCGCAGGAGAGCCGCCAACTCAGGTGTGGGGCGCATGAGGCAACACAGAGCTAAACAAAAAACAACAAAACAAAAAGCAACAAATATAGAGCGCCTCCAGTCTAGGCAGGCGAGCGATGGAGAACAAGCCCGGCTCAATCTTCTTGACATTCCTGGTCGTGATGGCGCGAAGCAACATATCCCTGTTCGGGCCTGTCCTCCGAGGGCAAAGCTCGTCGCCGTTGGCGATGCCGTTGCCAAGCCCCCCAGGCCACCCCCCCCAGCACCAGCGAGGCCCCGCCCAGGTAGGTGCCTCCTGCCGGCAAGCCCGCCAAAGCCAAAGCCAGGGATCCCCCCCAAAGGGTCATGGCATAGATCAGCAGCACTGAATGCCGATGGGATAGGCCGGCTTTGAGCAAGCGGTGGTGCAAGTGGCCTTTGTCGGGATGGAAAGGCGACTTCCCCCTGGCCAGCCGCTTGAGGATTACGGTGGACATATCCAGGATCGGCACCGCCAAGATAAAGAAAGGCAGAGCCACTGCCAGCGTGGTCACCCCCTTGGCCACCCCGATCACCCCAATCCCAGCCAGGGTAAAGCCCAAAAAATAGGCCCCCCCATCCCCCATGAAGATCTGCGCTGGGTTGAAGTTGTAGCGCAAAAACCCCAGGCAAGCCCCCGCCAAGGCCGCCGCCAGCATGGCCGCCGCCGGTCGATCCAGCAGCAGGGTTACGATCAGCATCACCACTGCCGCAATTCCCGACACCCCTGCCGCCAGCCCATCCAGCCCGTCCATGAAGTTGATGGCGTTGGCCATCCCCACCAGCCAGAACAGGGTAATCAGCAGGCTCAACCACACCGGAAAGGGCCAGATCCCTCTCCCGGGCAGACTGATGAACTCAATGCGCACCCCTACTCCCCAAGCGGCAGCAGCCACGCCGAATTGCATCAACAAGCGGGAAAAAGGCGACAGGTGAAACAGGTCGTCCGCCAGGCCAATCAAAAAAAACAAAACCCCACCGATCGTCACCCCCCAAATCTCGTACTCCTGCTCGGTGCGCAAGCCCCCAAAAGCTCCGGCTCCCCAGAGCAACAGCAGGGCCACCAAGTTCCCAAAAAAGATGGAAACCCCCCCCAGGCGTACCATCGGCTGCCGGTGGATCTTGCGCTCATCGGGAAAATCCAACTGGCCACTGCGGATCCCGACTGCCTTCACCATTGGGGTTGCCCACAGAACCACACAGGCAGCAGCCAGAAAGGCAACCAAGTAGGGCATAGCAAGCCGTGGCGAGGATTGCGGTTATCCCAAGTGGGGGTAGAGAGGGAAACGACGACAGAGCTGAGCCACCCGCTGGCGACACTCTTCCAACACAGCAGGCTCCTCAGGCTGAAACAGACAATCGGCGATGATCTCCCCAATTTCTTCAAATTCTACCGGCCCCAGGCCGCGGGTGGTCAAGGCCGGGGATCCCAGGCGCAGTCCGCTGGCCACGAAAGGCGGCTGTGGGTCGAAGGGAATGGTGTTTTTGTTGGCGGTGATATGGATCTCGTCCATTAGCCGATCCGCCCGTTTGCCTGTCATCACCGGATCCGCCGCCCCCACTTTTTCCAGCACCGCCGAAACCGAGCGCAGATCCAGCAGCATCAGGTGGTTGTCTGTGCCCCCGGAAACCAGCCGAATGCCCCGCCGTTGCAGGGATCCCGCCAGGGCCTGAGCATTGGCGATCACCTGCGCCGAGTACTGGGCGAAGCCGGGCTGCAGGGCTTCCCCAAAGGCCACCGCCTTGCCGGCAATGACATGCTCCAGCGGCCCCCCTTGACTGCCGGGGAACACCGCCTTGTCCAGCTTTTTGCCCAGCTCTGGGTCGCGGGTGAGAATGAGCCCTCCACGCGGCCCGCGCAACGTCTTGTGGGTGGTGGTGGTCACCACATCGCAGAGGGGCACCGGGTTGGGGTGGTGTCCGGTGGCCACCAGGCCGGCAATATGGGCAATGTCGGCCAGCAGATAAGCTCCCACCTCATCGGCAATGGTGCGGAAAGCAGCAAAGTCGATTGCCCGCGGGTAGGCGGAGTAGCCGCAGATGATCAGCTTAGGCCGATGCTGCAAAGCCAGATCCCGCACTTGATCGAAATCGATCCGCTCCGTTTGGGGATCCACCCCGTAATGCACCACCTGGAACCATTTGCCGGAGACATTCACCGGCGAGCCGTGGGTGAGGTGGCCGCCGTGGGCCAGATCCATGCCCATAATTGTGTCTCCTGGCTGCAGCAGGGCCAGGAAAACAGCGAAATTGGCCTGCGCCCCGGAGTGGGGTTGCACGTTGGCGTGAGCCGCCCCAAACAGTTGCTTGGCGCGGTCGATGGCCAACTGCTCAATCTCGTCGATAAACTCGCAGCCGCCGTAGTAGCGCTTGCCGGGCAACCCTTCCGCATACTTGTTGGTGAGCACCGAGCCTTGGGCGGCCAAGACAGCAGGAGAGGTGAAGTTCTCGCTGGCGATCATCTCCAGGTGATCCCGCTGTCGGTTGAGCTCTTGCTGGATCAGGCGGTAAACCAAGGGATCCGTTTCCGCCAGGATGGCCAAGCTATCCCGTGAGGTGGTCAGACTTTGTGGAGCAGCTACCATGATGACGCCAAGACCGAACTTCGCAGGAGGAATGGGCAAGGACTGCTTCGCCGTCGCAACAGCGTTGCGAAGCAACATCGTAGCATGACCCGCAAACCAGCAGTGCAGGCCCCGGCTTTTATACTTGGGGTCAACCGAGATGGACAGGGGCTGCTTTGTAAAGAATGTTGAGCTTTTCTTCTCGATGTCAGGGCTACCCCTCAAGCTACGGTAGAGTGAGGGGGCTGACTTTTGTGCAATTCCACTGTTAGGGAGTTGGCTATGACGGACGCGCAAGTTTTCACCATCCTGGCGATTGCCTTGGTTCCGGCAGTGATGGCTCTGCTTTTGGGATCCGCCTTGGCCCGTAGCTGAAGCCCCCTCATCCCCAGGGATCCCTTTGGCCTGCCCCGTCGCGACAGCGTTGCGGAGTAACAAGGCAGGCTCTTTTCTCTATCAAGACATGGAGAGTGTGGCTTGCGCTGTTGTGCTTGTTCGGCTGTACTGCCGTTGTTGGCTAAAGTTGAATTGATAAGGAGTATTCCCGGCAGCCAAGCAACTTGACGCAGGTGGATCTACAGCGGCTCCAGCGCGCCCTTTCTCTGGAAGCAGAGTTGGGGTTTACCAATCTCCAGGGGCGAGAGCAGACCTTCTCTCAGTTTGTGGGGAGCGTGTTTGGACAGGATCCCCCCTCCGACTGGGTGCTGGATGGAGATGACCGGCGGCGGTGGCGAGAACTGGGATCCCGCTATACCTTGTACCCGGAGCTGGAGCTGCCCGAACGCCAGCACCTGGTGGCCGAAACTCGCCGCTGGCTGGAGCGAGTCCGACGTCAGCAAGAGCAGCCCCAACCGTTCGCACCAACGGGGCGGAGCCCTCGTTCCCACCCACCTAGCCCGCTGGCGGCCTCGTCGCAACAGCGGTGGGGTTCCCAGAGCCCCATTTCCCCGCCTCTCCCCGCCAGCCTTAGCCTGGAGCAGCCGCTGCAATTTCTCAAAGGCATTGGCCCCAAGTCGGCGGAAAAGCTGGCACAACTGGGCCTGCACACCGTGCGGGATGCCCTGTACTACTTTCCCCGGGATCACCTGGACTACTCCCAGCAGGTGCTCATCCGCCAGGCCAAGGTGGGAGAAACCGTGACTCTGGTGGGGACGGTTAAAAGCTGCACCTGCTTCACCAGCCCCAAAAACCCCACCCTGACCATCTTTAACTTGAAAATCGCCGACAAGAGCGGCACCCTCACCCTCAGCCGCTTCTACAGCGGGCGGCAGTTTGCCCAGCGCAGTTGGCAAGCTTCTCTGGAGCGGCAATACCCCAAGGGAGCGGTGGTGGCTGCCAGTGGCTTGGTGAAAAAGGGTAGGCTGGGCCTGACGTTGGACAACCCCCAAATTGAAGTACTGGCCAGCGAGGGCAGCCTGCAGGACAGTTCTGGGGTTGGCAAGATCCTGCCCGTCTACCCTCTCTCGGAAGGGATCCCCGCCGATCTGGTGCGCAAGGCGGTGCAACTGGCCCTGCCGGCGGCGGCGTTGGTGGAGGATCCCTTGCCCCCCGACTTAAAACAGCAGTTTCACCTGTTGGATCTGCCCACGGCGCTGCAGCAGATTCATTTTCCCGAGACGGCAGAATGTCTGGCCCAAGCGCGGCGAAGGTTGGTGTTTGACGAGTTCTTCTACCTGCAATTGGGCCTCTTGCAGCGGCGGCAGCGCTACCGCACCCAAGCCCAGGCCGTGCCCCGCTACCAGCCGGCTCGAGGGGAGCTATTGGATCGCTTCTATCAAATCCTGCCCTTTCAGCTCACGGCTGCCCAGCAGCGGGCCATTGACGAGATCCTGGCGGACTTGCGGGATCCCTTGCCCATGAACCGCCTGCTCCAAGGGGATGTGGGATCCGGCAAAACCGTGGTGGCGGTGGCGGCTTTGCTGGCAGCCATTCAATCCGGCTGGCAAACGGCCCTGATGGCTCCCACCGAGGTCTTGGCCGAGCAACACTACCGCAAGTTGGTGGAATGGCTAAGCCAGCTACAGGTGCCCGTCGAACTGTTGACCGGCTCCACCCCTCCCGCCAAACGCCGGGAGATCTTGCGGCAGTTGCAGACTGGGGAATTGCCCTTGGTGGTGGGCACGCATGCTTTAATCCAGCCGGCGGTACAGTTTCGCAACCTGGGGCTGGTCATCATCGACGAGCAGCACCGCTTTGGAGTAGAGCAGCGGGCCGCCCTGCAACAAAAAGGGGATCACCCCGATGTGCTCACCATGACCGCCACCCCCATCCCCCGCACCCTCACCCTGGCCCTGCATGGGGATCTGGATGTTACCCAGATTGACGAGTTGCCCCCGGGGCGCAAGCCCGTGCATACGGTGGTGGCTCGACCTGGAGATCGCCTACAAGTGGTGCGGCTGATGGAGCGGGAAATTGCCCAAGGGCGGCAGGCTTACGTGGTGCTGCCTCTCATTGAGGAGTCGGAGAAGCTGGATCTGAAATCCGCCATTGAGGAACACCAGCGTCTGCAGGAAAAAGTCTTCCCTCAGTTCCGGGTGGGCTTGCTGCACGGGCGCATGACCAGCAGCGAGAAGGAGACAGTCATCGAAGCTTTCCGCCGTCGGGAGCTGGATATTCTGGTTTCCACCACGGTGGTGGAAGTGGGGGTGGATGTGCCCAACGCCTCGGTGATGCTGGTGGAGCACGCAGAGCGCTTCGGGCTCTCCCAACTGCACCAACTGCGGGGACGGGTGGGACGGGGATCCGACCAAGCCTATTGCATCTTGATGACGGGATCCAAAGGAGAAGATGCTCTGCGGCGGCTGAAGGTGCTGGAGCAATCCCACGACGGGTTTTTCATTGCCGAGATGGATCTGCGCTTCCGGGGGCCGGGGGAAGTGATGGGTACCCGCCAGTCGGGGCTGCCGGATTTTGCCCTGGCCAGCCTCATGGACGATCAAGAGGTGCTGCACCTGGCCCGCCAAGCGGCAGAACAGCTCCTGGCCCTTGACCCCGACTTGAAGCGGTGGCCCCCCTTAAGCCGCATACTGGAAGAGCGGCAGGCCCGTCTCCTGGGCCCTGGGCTGCTGACCTAATGGCTATAGGCGATGTATACCCTCGAAGACTTAAAGGCCCACGGCCTTTCCCCAGACGAATACCAGAAGATCCAGCAGCAGCTGGGACGGGATCCCAACCCCACGGAGCTGGCCATGTTTGGGGTGATGTGGTCGGAGCACTGCTGCTACAAGAACTCCCGCCCTCTGCTGAAAAACTTTCCCACCACCGGAGAGCGGGTGGTGGTGGGGCCGGGGGAAAATGCCGGGGTGGTGGATTTGGGGGAGGGGGATTGGCTGGCTTTTAAGATCGAGTCCCACAACCATCCTTCAGCGGTGGAGCCCTTTCAGGGGGCGGCCACAGGTGTGGGAGGGATCCTGCGGGATATCTTTACCCTGGGCGCCCGTCCCATTGCCCTCCTCAACTCGCTGCGCTTTGGGCCGCTGACCGATCCCCGCAACCGCCGCTTGATGGCCAGGGTGGTGGAGGGCATTGCCCACTACGGCAACTGTGTTGGGGTGCCCACCGTAGGCGGCGAGGTGGCCGTGGATCCCTGCTACACGGGCAATCCTCTGGTGAACGTGATGGCCTTGGGGCTGCTGGAGACCCCTACGGTTGTCAAATCTGCAGCCCAAGGGGTGGGAAATCCCGTTTTGTATGTAGGCTCCACTACAGGGCGGGATGGGATCCGCGGGGCCAGCTTTGCCAGCGCCGTTCGCGTCAGCGGGACGGAGTCCTCACTTGGGGAGCACTCCCAACGGGATCTGCCGGCGGTGCAGGTGGGGGATCCCTTCCTGGGCAAATGTCTCATCGAGGCCTGTCTAGAAGCTTTTGCCACGGGAGCCGTGGTGGCGGCCCAAGACATGGGGGCGGCTGGCCTCACCTGCTCCACTTCGGAAATGGCCGCCAAGGGAGGGGTAGGCATCCGGCTGGATCTGGATCGGGTGCCGGCGCGGGAAAGCGGCATGGCTGCCTGGGAATACCTGCTCTCGGAATCCCAGGAGCGGATGCTGCTGGTGGTGCAAAAAGGCCGCGAGGCGGAGGTGATGGAGATCTTCCACCGCTGGGGTTTGCAAGCTAGTGTGGCCGGGGAAGTCATTGCCGAGCCGCTGGTGGAGATCTGGCACCAGGGATCCTGCGTGGTGCAGGTGCCGGCGCGGGCTTTGGCCGAAGACACCCCCGTCTATGTCCGTCCGGTGTTGCCAGAGCCGCCAGCCTACGTGCAGGCAGCGTGGCAATGGGATCCCGCCACTCTACCCCCTTGTGATTGCCAGGGGATCCACCTCGCTCAGGCAACGCTGGCATGGAAAGAGGTGCTGCTGCAGCTTTTGGCCAGCCCCACCCTGGCCAGCAAAGCTTGGATCTATCGCCAATACGACCACCAGGTGCAAAACAACACCGTCCTTTGGCCGGGTCAGGGAGATGCGGCGGTTATCCGCATCCGTTCCCAAAAGTTTGGCGTGGGCGAGGTGCCGCCCCTGCGAGCTTCCCGCAAGGCCATCGCTGCCACCCTGGATGGCAATGGCCGCTGGGTGTATTTGGATCCCTACGAGGGGGCCAAGGCAGCCGTGGCGGAAGCTGCCCGCAACCTCACCTGTGTGGGGGCCGATCCCCTAGCTGTTACCGATAACCTTAACTTTGGCAATCCCGAAAACCCGGTGGTGTACTGGCAGCTGGCCCTGGCCTGTCGGGGGATTGGAGATGCCTGCCGTGCCCTCGGTACGCCGGTAACGGGGGGAAACGTTTCTCTCTACAACGAGACCCTCACCCCCCAGGGATCGCAGGCTATCTACCCTACCCCTGTCATTGGCATGGTGGGTCTTATTCCCGACTTGAAATGCATCTGTGGCCAGGGGTGGCAGCAAGAAGGGGATCTCATTTACCTCCTGGGATCCCAGGCCCTCACCAGCTTGGGGGGCAGCGAGTATTTGGCGGTCATCCACCAGCAAGTTACGGGCCGGCCCGCGCCAGTGGATCTGGAATTGGAAAAGCGGGTGCAAGCTGCCTGTCGCCATGGAATCCGCCAGGGCTGGGTGCGCTCTGCCCACGACTGCAGCGAGGGGGGATTGGCTGTGGCTTTGGCAGAAGCCTGCTTGAGCGGAGGCCGCGGCGCAACCCTCTCCCTGGCTCCTGGATCCTTGCGCTGGGATCAGGCCCTGTTTGGCGAGGGATCCAGCCGCATCCTGGTTTCTGTGGATCCGGCCCAGCGCTCTGCTTGGGAAGCCTACTTAGAAGCGCAGCTTGCCGGCCAGTGGCAGCTTTTGGGAGAGGTGGGATCCCCTGCGGATCCCCTGCTCTTAAGGACGGCAGAAGAGGATCCCTTACTGGTGGTGTCTTTGGCAGCCATGCAGGCCGCCTACCACGGTGCCTTTTCGGACTAGCTGAGCCTCGGTTGGGAAACCGTTTTCTGCGCCCAGCTCCCTTCTCCCTTGGGGAGAGGGGCCAGAGGTTGGAGAGGACAACATCCTTAGGGGGATTTTTCCTCACACAAATTGGCCTGGATCACCTCTCGATATTGGGACTTGGGCTTAACGCCCACCAACTGGGCCACCAGCGTCTTGTTTTTGAAAAATTGCACCGTCGGGGTGCCCGCCACCCCCCCTGCCTCTGCAATCTCCGGATCTTTCTCAATATCGATCTCCACCACGTGCAGCTTGTCCGAGAACTCATCGATGATCTTGTTCAAGATCGGCTTGAGGGCATGACAAGGGGCACAGGTGGGGGCGGTGTACTTGACCATGAGCAGGCGATCGCTTTCGTGGTAGAGTCGCCGCAGGGCATAGCTCCCCTCATGGCAAGTCTTGCTGAAGTCTAAGTCATCCTGTCCATTTTCCTCAAAGCTGGCCTCCTCAACAGCAGGATCCCCAGCAGACTCTGCCGCAGAAGTCGCAGCAGGGCTGGGTTCAGGATGGCTTTGGGGAAGGACGTGATACTCCTGGGCCAAGCCGTGTTCCGAGAGCCAGCGCTCTGCCAACATGGCCGCCATACAGCCAGTGCCGGCAGCGGTAATCGCCTGACGAAACTCGTGATCCTGCACGTCGCCGGCGGCAAACACCCCCTCCACACTGGTGGCCACGGATCCCGGGCGGGTGACGATGTAGCCGACTTCATCCAGTTCCAGTTGTCCTTTGAACAAGTCGGTGTTGGGCTTGTGGCCAATGGCATAAAATAGGCCACCCACTGACATCTCGCGTATTTCGCCGGTTTGGTTGTTCCGCACTTTCACCCCGGTCAGGCGCAGGCCGTCGCCCATCACTTCCACCGCCTCGGTGTTCCAGTGCACAGTGATCTTGGGGTTGTTGAGAACACGATCCTGCATGGCCTTGCTGGCCCGCATTTTGTCACTCCGCACCAGCATATGCACATGGGATCCAAACTTGGTCAGGTAGGTGGCTTCCTCACAAGCAGTATCGCCGCCGCCAATGACCACCAGTTCCACCCCTCTGAACATAGGCATAGCCCCATCGCAGATCGCACAGGCCGACATGCCCCGGTTCCAATAGGTCTCCTCTCCGGGCAGGTGTAGGCGCTTGGCTGTGGCCCCGGTGGCGATGATCAGGCTGTGGGTGCGCAATTCCCGCTCGTCAGAACGGACGACAAAGGGCCGCTGGCTTAAATCGACGAAGGTGACATCTTCAGTGTAGAGTTCCGCCCCCCACCGCTGCGCTTGGGCTCGCATGTTCTTCATCAGTTGGGGGCCGGTGATGCCTTCGGGAAAGCCCGGAAAGTTTTCCACCTCGGTGGTGGTCATCAGTTGCCCGCCAGGGATCCCGCCCGCCTGGAACCCCTCGAACACGACCGGCTTCAGGTTGGCACGCCCAGCGTAAATGGCTGCTGTAAACCCGGCAGGGCCGGAGCCGATGATCACCACATTCTCAACCCGATTTTGCTCTGCCATCCGATGTCTCTCCTTCTGCAACAGGACTAAAAGTCAAACTCATAACGACTACGCTTTAGCTTAACACCCTTTGGCAAACCGGGCGAGCTGGGGGCCTGCTGATCCTAATTTTCGCTCGCCTCAGGCAACCGGGGCAGGGTTTTGCCCGCCCCATCCGGTTATTTCTGCCCAGAGGTTGGCAGGGTGGCGGCCATTGCTCAAGTTCTGGATCCCCAACACCCCATCTGGACTGACCAAAACCAACAGGGAAAGGGGAGCGACTCCGATGAGCGAAAAAGCGGTGTCCGAGATAGCCAGCAAGTGGGTCAGAAGGCCAGGCTCGAAGCAATTTTGTATCAGAAACTACAAAATGCCCGTGTTGGCCTTTCTAGGATGAGTGAGCGTTTTTGGCCTGTCTGGGTCGAAGCGTGGGGATCACCTGCTGGGATCCCATTTATTCAGCCACAGTTCCCCCAGTCTTAACCGCAACCCAATCAGGAGAGAGTAATGGCATCCACGCCCCAAGAAGTGCTTCAGATGATCCAGGACAACAACGTCCAGATGGTGGATCTCAAGTTTGTGGATATCTTTGGCACCTGGCAGCATGTTTCCTTCCACACCTCGATGATTAAAGAAGAAACCTTCACCGAGGGGCTCCCCTTTGACGGATCCAGCATCCGGGGCTGGAAAGCGATCAACGAGTCTGACATGTACATGGTGCCGGATCCCAAGACGGCTTGGATTGATCCCTTTCTGGAGGTGCCCACCCTCAGCATAACTTGCAGCATTGTTGAGCCGCGCACCGGCCAGCCTTATAGCCGTTGTCCCCGCAGCCTTGCCGCCCGTGCCGTTGCCTATCTGCAATCGACGGGCATTGCCGATACCGCCTACTTCGGGCCGGAGGCAGAGTTTTTCATCTTTGAGGATGTTCGTTTCGACCAAACCCAAAACTCGGCCTACTACTTCGTGGATTCCATCGAAGGTCGCTGGAACTCGGGCCGCGAGGAGAAAGGCGGCAACCTGGGCTACAAGCCTCGCTACAAAGAGGGCTATTTCCCGGCCCCGCCCACCGATGCCCATCAAAACATCCGTACCGAGATGCTGCTGACCATGGGCAAGCTGGGGGTGCCTATCGAGAAGCATCACCACGAGGTGGCTACCGGCGGGCAAGGGGAGCTGGGCTATCGCTTCGCCGATCTGATCACGGCTGCCGACTACATGATGGTTTACAAATACGTGATCCGGAATGTGGCCCGCAAGCACGGCAAAACCGTCACCTTCATGCCCAAGCCCCTGTTTAACGACAACGGCACCGGCATGCACACCCACCAGTCCCTCTGGAAGGATGGCCAGCCTTTGTTCTATAGCGAAGGCACCTATGCCAACCTGAGCGAGACGGCTCTCTACTACATCGGTGGTCTGCTCAAGCATGCCCCGGCGATCCTGGCCTTCACCAACCCCACCACCAACTCCTACAAGCGCTTGGTGCCCGGTTTTGAGGCGCCGGTGAACCTGGCTTACTCCCAGGGCAACCGTTCCGCCGCCATTCGCATTCCCGTGACCGGCAACAATCCCAAAGCCAAGCGTCTGGAGTTCCGCTGCCCGGATGCCACCTGCAATCCCTACATCGCCTTCTCGGCCATGTTGATGGCAGGTCTGGACGGGATCAAGAATAAGATCCACCCCGGCGAGCCCTTGGACAAAGATATCTACGATCTGGAGCCGGAAGAGCTGGCCAAGATCCCTTCCACGCCTGGATCCCTGCTGGATGCTCTGGAAAGCTTGCAGAAGGATCATGCCTTCTTGCTGGAGGGAGGCGTCTTCACCGAAGATCTGATCCAGACCTACATCGAGTACAAGATCGACAACGAGATCAACCCCATCAATCTGCGGCCTCACCCCTACGAGTTCGCCCTTTACTTCGACGCCTAAGCGGTGTGGCTGATTCTGCAGCGGGATCCCATCAGGGATCCCGTTTTTTCTGAGCAAACGGCACTCCCAAACTGTGGATCCCTTGAGCAACTTGGCTGCTTTTGGTCAACAGCACCTCGTGCCAACGTTGAAGCATCCCGCGCTGCCCATCGACCCAACAAAACTCGCCGCAAAAAGGGATCCCCAGCAGGGATCCCTTCTCTTTGAGCTCAGGCCAGAGCATCAACAGTTACAGACAGATTAGCTCATGCTAACACGGCTACGGTCGTAGTTGAGCCGGAAGGTGGGATGCACTTTTCCTTGGATGCGGTTCCAGAAGTTGCGCACGTTGACATGCAGGCCAATCTGCTCTGTACCGCGGATCAGCATGGATTGCTGACGAATCCGAATCAAACGTTGATGGCTCATCATCAAGCGGCGAGACAGGTCGTCCAAGAGGTGAGAACGGCCAGCAGCAGCCGCCGGGGCAGATGCCTCTGCCGTCTGAACGGGTTGAGCCGATCCTTCGACCGCCTTGGGATGATAAGCCACACCTCGATAGAGCAGGTCAAGGTTGGTGGGCAAAACCACCGGCTTGGTCAGATGGCGGAACCGCCAGTCCAGCCCCCGGTAACGACCCCCCACTTTGCCGGGAGAAACCGCTGCAGTTGCAGAAGAGGGGGTGTAATCGACGCCACGGTAAAAGAGTGCCATGATCTTCGCCTCCAATGAGTTGAGTTTTCATCCGTTCGCCTTCTCCCAAGAGAAGCCCCACGGTTACCAGAAGAGTTGAGGCGCGTTCCTTCGGGATCTCTCCCTACTTCCGTCCTCTGGCTGCGATGTCGCTCTACCCATGATGAGCCGCCCAGCACGCGAGAGGATGAACGATTTCTATCTACATTCTGTATTATAAGCTACGGTTTTGGGGTGTTGTCAGCAACTTTTAACAAAAATTTCCACTGAGTTTCCGTCCAGCTTCCTCTGAATCCAGGCTGGATCTGAATCCGGGCTGGGCCAGCCGGGATCCTCGGGGGCAGCAGGGTGCAGAGCTTGAAGCCGAGTTCTTCGCTCTGTCCGAGATGCCAGAGGAAGCATTATCGTGGAAGAATCCTCAGGATTGGCTACAAAAGTTCACATTCCTCGGTGAGTGCCCTGTGCAGGAAGACTTTCGTCTGATTTTGGACATTGTGACGGTATTGGCGGCAGCGGCAGCGGGTGGATTTTTGGCCTCACTGCTGAGGCAGCCGGTGTTGCTGGGCTACTTATTAGCCGGGATCTTAGTGGGGCCCACCGGGCTGGGGTGGATCAAAGAGTTGGTTCAGGTGGAAACCCTGGCTCAATTTGGGGTGACCTTTTTGCTGTTCACCTTGGGGGTGGAGTTTTCCCTGAAAGAATTGCGCAAAGTGCGGGGGATCGCCATTGGCGGCGGCATTTTGCAAATCAGCCTGACGATTTTGATCACGGCGGTGCTGGCAGTGGTCAGCGGCTGGTTGACGCCGGTGCAAGGGATCTTTTTAGGGGCCGTACTCTCCTTGTCTTCCACGGCGGTGGTGCTCAAAAGCCTCACCGAGACCAACCAGATGGACACTCCCCAAGCCCAAGCCATGTTGGGGATCCTGATTGTGCAGGACTTGGCAGTGGGGCTGATGCTGGCGGTGTTGCCGGCTTTGGATTGTCCCTTGCCGGAGCTGGCGGGATCCCTGGCCAGGGCCTTGGCAGAAATCGGCTTGGTGGGGCTGGGGGCGGTGGTAGGCGGGATTTGGCTGGTTCCCGGTTTCCTGCGTCTGCTGGCTCAGCAGGAGAGCAAAGAGGTGTTTCTGCTGGGGGTGATCAGCCTCTGCGTGGGGATTGCCCTGTTGACGGAGCGGCTGGGCATTTCCAGCGAGATTGGGGCCTTCATTGCCGGGCTGATGATCTCGGAGGTGGAATACGCCGACCAAACCCTGGACTATGTGGAGCCTTTGCGGGATGTGTTTGCCGCTCTCTTTTTTGCGGCCATCGGCATGCTCATCGATCCCAGCTTTATCCTCGGCCATCTGTTGCTGATCCTGGGGCTGGTGGGGCTGGTGATGGTGGGCAAGTTTTGCATCGTGGCTCCTTTGACGCGGCTGTTTGGCTACGCTCTGCCGGCAGCGGTGGTGGTGGGGCTGGGCTTATCGCAAATCGGCGAATTTTCCTTTGTGCTGGCCAGCGAGGGGCAGGCGTTGGGGTTGGTGTCGCGACAGATCTATTTGTTGATTGTCAGCACTACAGCCGTTACCCTTCTGCTCACCCCCTTTCTGCTGAGGGGCGCTCCTCGACTGTTTTCCGGGCTACACGGGATCCCCTTCTTGGCCCGTTGGTTGGAATTGGGCGAGCGGCCTCGTGCTCTGGCCCCTGAGGCTCCTCAACAGGGGCATGTGGTGGTGTGCGGCTATGGGCAGGTGGGGCAAGATATTGTGCGCATTCTGGAAGCCCGTCGTCACCCCCTCTTGGTTATCGATCAGTCAGAACGGGTGATCCAACACCTGCGTTCCCGTGGGATCCCTTACTTGTATGGGAATGCCGCCAGCGCCTTGGTGCTGGAGAAAGCTTGCCTGCCCCAGGCCCGCGCTCTGGTCATTGCCCTGCCGGATCGCATGAGCATCCGCCTCTGCCTAAAACGAGCTCTGGAGTTGGCGCCGCGATTGGATGTGGTGGTGCGAGCTACCGACAAGGAAGACATCGAACAGCTCTATCAGTTGGGGGCCAGAGAAGTTGTCCATCCCGAATTCGAGGCCAGCTTGGGTCTGTGCAGCCATGTGTTGCTGGAATTGGGAGAACCCCCAGACATCATTCAGCAGGAGATCCTGGCCATTCGCAGCAGCCACTACCGCGATCTGCGCCCTCTCCACCCCAGTTGCCTGATCCCTGCCCCCCTCAGTTGGCTAACGCAGCAGGCCCAACCCCTATCCCCAGAAAGCCCTGCCAACAGTAGCCATGACAGCAGCCCGGCAGAATCTTCCTCGGCGTGGTGGGAACGCTGGCAGCGGCCCGTTCAGCCGGAATGGGCAGGGATCCCTGGCTCTGCCGATTGACGCACCACCCCTGCTACACGCGAAGCACTCCAACGGATTTGGGTAGGGAGTCTCCCTTGTTTTGGATCCCCGTTCAAGTTATCCTGGGAGCTGTATCAACGGTTTGTTGACAGGTTTACCGTAGATTAGCCGCGAGTTTAACTGCCCTCACCCTCTCAAGAAGACTCAGCCGGCAACCGATCCAGCAACTTCTCAGGCAAACCACTAGCTAGGCAGAACCTATGGGTATCACCATCGAAGGGGTATCGAAGCGTTTTGGCGAGTTTCAGGCCCTTCACCCCACCGATCTCACCATTCCTACGGGATCCCTGGTGGCCTTGTTGGGGCCGTCGGGTTCTGGCAAATCCACCCTGCTGCGTCTCATTGCCGGCCTAGAAAAGCCGGATACGGGGCGGATTTCCCTCACCGGGCGGGATGCTACCCATGCCAGCGTCCAGGAGCGCAACATTGGTTTTGTTTTTCAGCACTATGCCCTGTTCAAGCACATGACGGTGCGGCAGAACATCGCCTTTGGCTTGGAGATCCGCAAGGCTTCACGGGCCGAGATTCGGGCACGGGTGGATGAGCTGCTGGAGCTGGTGCAGCTATCGGGGTTCGGGGATCGCTACCCCTCTCAACTCTCTGGGGGGCAGCGGCAGCGGGTGGCCCTAGCCCGCGCTTTGGCGGTGGAGCCGCAGGTGTTGCTGTTGGATGAGCCCTTTGGGGCCCTGGATGCCAAAGTCCGCAAAGAGCTGCGCAAGTGGTTGCGGCGCCTGCACGATGAGGTGCATGTGACAACGGTATTTGTAACCCATGATCAAGAGGAAGCCATGGAGGTGGCGGATCAGATCGTGGTGATGAACCAGGGGCGGATCGAACAGGTGGGATCCCCGACGGAAATCTACGACTATCCGGCCACCCCCTTCGTGATGAGCTTTGTCGGCCCAGTCAACGAGCTTTCTCCCCGTTCCCAACTCTCCTGCCAGCTTCCCGAGGTGCAGACCGGCCCGCATCAGCTTTTTTTGCGCCCCCACGATGTGCAGATTGAAGTTAACCCCAGTAGCAGCGGCGTCTCTGCTTGGGTGAAAGAGATCATTCACCTGGGGCGGGAGATTCAGGCAGAGCTGGTTCTGAGCGACGGCGGATCCCTGTGGGCCCATCTCAGCCGCGAGCAATACGCCAACCAACCCCTGCAGGTGGGGCAGCAGGTCTATGTGCGCCCCAAGGTGGTGAAAGCCTTTCCCGTCAAAAAAACCGAGATGACCGCAATGCCGGTGGGAGCTTGAGAAGCGTTGCTGCAGGCTTTGTCTCAACTGTCTTGGCCGTGGCGGCTGACCCTGGGCTATCTCTTCTTGATGTTGGTTCTGCCGCTGGCTGCCTTGATCGCCAAGTCCAGCACTGTGGGCTGGGCAGAGTTTTGGCGGATCGCGACGGATCCCGTGGCCCTCTCCGCCTATGAAGTTACTTTTGTAACCGCGTTGCTGGCGGCTCTGATCAACGGCGTGATGGGCACTTTGACCGCTTGGGTGTTGGTGCGCTACGCCTTCCCCGGCAAAAAGCTCCTAGAGGGGTTGATCGATCTGCCCTTTGCTCTGCCGACTGCGGTAGCCGGCCTCACCTTGGCGACGGTTTACAGCAGCAACGGCTGGGTGGGATCCCTTTTGGCCCCCTTTGGGATCCGCATCTCCTTTACCCGCTTGGGGGTGGGTGTGGCGATGCTGTTTATTTCTTTTCCTTTTGTGGTGCGGACGGTGCAGCCGGTGTTGCAGGAGCTGGAGAAAGATGTAGAAGAGGCAGCCTGGAGTTTGGGGGCTTCCCGCTTTCAGACCTTCCGACGGGTGGTGCTGCCCCAGATTCTGCCGGCAGTGCTCACCGGGGTGGCCCTGGGGTTTTCCCGCGCCGTTGGGGAATACGGCTCTGTGGTGATCATCGCTTCCAGCATTCCCTTTCGGGATTTGATCGCGGCGGTGCTGGTGATTCAGCGGCTGGAACAACACGACTATGCCGGGGCAACGGTGATCGGAACGGTGATGTTGGGGATCTCTTTCCTGTCGCTGGTGGTAATTAACCTTCTGCAAGCCTGGGGAAGTCGCCATGAAACCTAAGGGGGTATCGGGTGTCAAGCCGGAGCCATCGACAAACCCTTGGCTGTCGGGCCTGTTGATCGGGATCGTCGGGCTCTACATCGCGCTGCTGCTGGGGATCCCGGTGGTGAACATCTTCTATCAGGCGTTTCGAGAAGGGATCCCAGCCTTTCTCCATCGCCTGACGGAGCGGGAGTTGCTCAGTGCCCTGCGGTTGACGGTGCTGACGGCGCTGGTCGTTGTGCCCCTCAATACCTTTTTCGGCCTCTGTGCCGCCTTGGCCATTGCCCACCGGCGTTTTCCGGGGCGGGCCCTGCTCCTGAGCCTGATCGACTTGCCCTTTTCCATTTCCCCGGTGGTGGCCGGCCTAATGCTGGTGCTCATCTTCGGGCGTCAGGGTTGGCTGGGATCCTGGAGGGTTATCTTTGCCTTTCCGGGCATTGTGTTGGCAACGGCTTTCATCACCCTTCCTTTTGTGGCGCGGGAAGTGTTGCCGGTGTTGGAGGAGGCAGGCACCGACCAGGAAGAAGCCGCCAAAACGCTGGGGGCAACCCCCTGGCAGATCTTTTGGAGAATCACCCTGCCCAACATCCGCTGGGGCCTTCTGTACGGCGTCATCTTGACCAATGCCCGCGCCATGGGGGAGTTCGGCGCTGTGGCTGTGGTTTCCGGCAACATCATTGGCCGCACCCAGACCTTGCCCCTGTTCGTGGAAGATGCCTACCGCAGTTATGCCACTGCCTCAGCCTACGCGGCGGCGGTGGTGCTCTCTTTGCTGGCGGTGGTGACCTTGGTGGCCAAAGAGCTGCTGGAGCGGGGATCCCATTCCCGCCGGATCTTTTGATCCGTCAGGGTGTGGATCAGACGGGCTCGGTGAGGATCTCTGGCAGACAAACCTTAGTGCCCCCCAGGCCGCAGTAGCCGCGCGGATTCTTGGCCAGATATTGCTGGTGGTAGTCTTCGGCGTAGTAAAACTCAGGCGCGTCTAAGATCTCGGTGGTGATCTGGCCGTAGCCGTGGGCGGTCAGGGCCTGCTGATAGAGATCGCGGGTTTTTTCCGCCAGCTCCCGCTGCGCCGGAGAATACACATAGATGCCGGAGCGGTATTGGGTGCCCACGTCATTGCCCTGGCGCATCCCCTGGGTAGGGTCGTGATTTTCCCAAAACACCTTCAGCAGTTGGGCATAGCTGACCTGAGCCGGGTCGTAAACCACCCGCACCACTTCGTTGTGGCCGGTCAGGCCGGTGCAGACCTCTTCGTAGGTGGGGTTGGGGGTAAACCCGCCGGCATAGCCCACCGCCGTGCTGAACACCCCTGGCACCTGCCAAAACCTGCGCTCTGCCCCCCAGAAGCAGCCCATGCCAAACAAGGCCAGCTCCATGCCCTCAGGAAAAGGCGGCTGCAGCGGATTGCCGTTGACAAAATGCCGATTCACGATCACCATCGGCTCGGCCCGGCCCGGCAAGGCTTCTTCCGGTTTGGGCAGGGACAGTTTCTTGCCAAGTTTGCCAAAGCCAAAGAGCACCATAGGGACAGCCCGATACATTCGTTAACAGTTACCAGCCTAGCTCAGTTGGCTCCTCATGTGTTGGAAAAATCCTTGATCGGGTCAGCTCACCGATTCAAAAGCCCCCAGCCGCTTGGCCACTAGCAGATAGACGGTCATGATCCCCATCGGCACAACCGTGAAGGCTGCCGCCAAGGGAATGTTGCCAGAGGTGCCCTGGAAGGTGAGAACTGCCTGCCCGATAAAATAGCTGGAATTGCCCAGAGAATAGGGCACCACAAAATCTCCCAATATTAAGGAAAAGGTAAAGACCGACCCGGCCAGGATCCCTGGCAAGGCGAGGGGGAGAATAACATGGCGGAATGTTTGCCAACCCTGAGCCCCCAAATCTGCAGAAGCCTCAATTAAGCTATCGGGCACTCGCTCCAAAGCCGCCTGGATCGGCAGAATCATATAGGGCAGCCAAACATAGAGAAACACCAAGAAAATACCCAAGTTGGATACAGCCAGCGATGGCCCACCGATCCCGGGCAACTGCAAAATCTTTTCCACCCAGCCCTGTAGGCCCACATGGGTGAGTAGGTAGGTGAGGATCCCTTCTTTGGCCAGGATCAACTTCCAGGCATAAACCCGAATCAAATAACTAGACCAAAGCGGTAGGAGCACCAACAAGTACAAAAAGTCCTTCCAGCGAGGAGAGGCCAGTCTGACCATGGTATAAGCCAGAGGAAAAGCCAACACAATTGCAGCTAGGGTCACTGCCAAAGCCATAGTCAAGCTGCGGACAAAGATATCCACGCTGGCAGGAGTGAGCAGCTCTCGATAGGTGGCCAAAGTAAACTTTCTCAGGATCAGGCCGGTAAAGGGATCCAGATGATAAAAACTTTGCAGCAGCAGCGCCAGCAGCGGCCCCAAGTAAAAGACCAGCAACCAAATGAGAGGTGGCCCCAACAGAATGGCAAGGGTGAGCGTCGGGTGATGATAGAGGAATCCAAACAGATCGGGTTTATCGGTTATTTGAGTTGTTTTGGTCATGGCCAGGCAGCTATGAAGATTAGCTTTTCATTCCCTTTTTTGGTGTTATTGGAATTGTAGGTCGATGATCCGATAGAATCCAATAGAGTTGGGATTGAGAAAGTGCGAATAGGCAAGAGGAATACCTGCTGGCGAGCATCCTTCGAGGGAAAACGGCAATCAGAAGATGCCGGTATCTTGGCGGGAAGTGGAGGGCCATCGCAGGCAGGGATCCTTTGAACCTTTCGGGGACATTGAGAGTCAGACAAGGCAAGGTCGAGAACAAGGGAGTCCGGTCTTGTGCAGGCGGCAAAGGATACATCCGATTGGGAGCTGATCCAGCGCTGCCTCAACGGCGACAGCCAGAGCTTTCGCCAACTCTACCGCAAATACCAGCAGTCGGTACGGAATATCCTCTATCCCTTGTGTGGAGCCGATCTTTTGGATGACCTGGTTCAGGAAGTGTTTATTCGCGCCTGGAAAGGGTTACCTCGGTTTCGCGGCTCGGCCCAGTTTTCCACTTGGCTGTATCGCATCTGTTGGAATGTGGCCTCAGATCAGCGGCGGCGCTGCGCCCGGCAACACTCCCAAACCCAAAACCTGGCCCTCGGATCGGATATCGCTCACCCTGGCCCCGACCTGATGCACTTGCACTACCAACAGGCTCTACAGCGAGGCATGGCCCAGCTCAGCCCCGAACACAGAATGGTTCTGATTCTGCACGACTTGGAAGACCTGCCCCAGAAAGAGATTGCCGAGATTTTAAGGATCCCGGTGGGAACGGTGAAGTCCCGGCTGTTTCACGCCCGTGCCACCATCCGTCAACACCTACTTCAGGAGGGCATTACCCCATGAGTGAGCACCCCAACCCCCTAGCAGACGAGCGGCTGCGCCACTTTTTGCGTCAATATCGCCCCCTCCCTCCCCCTGCGGCCTCTGGGCTGGAGGAGCAGATCCTTCAAGTTGTGGCGACTCATCCACTTCATGGCCGGCTCAAGCACCCTTGGCGTTGGGTTGGCATCTCCCTTTTGGCGGGCGCTTTGCTGGGCTGGATTGGCTATCAGCGCTGGCAGGTACAGGTGGTGGCCCAGGAGACCGAAGCCCTAGAAAGTTTTTTGGTGAGCACTTGGGGAAGCTTGCTGAGCCCAGAGGGAACAGAAACCGAAACTTGGTGGATAGAACGCGATCCAGAGGGATCCTAAATCCATCAGCCTCACGAATATCCCCCTTCATTGACCATTACACCGCTGAGACTTCTGAGACCTTGGTCAGATTCTTGGTCAGATTCTTAGAAAAAGCCTGCAAAGAACCATGAGAAATGCTTGGATTTGGATCCCCATTTTGCCACTCTACCTGGGATCCCTGGGTGAACCGGTGATGGGCCAACCCCGCCCCCTGCGAATGATGGATTTGCGCCGCCCCTTTGCTCGCAATTTGCGGGAGCTGAACCTCTCCGACGAGCAGTTGCGGCAATTGCAGCAGATCCGCCACCGCAAACAGGAAGAGTTGTTGGAGCGCATTTTGGAGTTGAGGGCAGCCCGCGGTCGATTGCGGGAGTTGCTGGTCGGCGATGCCCCTGAGTCAGAAGTGGCAGCTCAATTTCAGCGGGTACAACAGCTAAGCCAAGAAGTAAATGCCAAACGTTTTGAGGCAGTTCTGGAAATGCGACAGGTCCTCAGCTCAGAACAGCGGCAACACCTGCTGAAAATTCTCGAAGAGGCCGCTCCATTTTAATTGGATGGCTGGTTGGTATGAGCTGTTATGGTCATTTAAACAGGAATGAAACATTTCCGCCTGGCTCCCCTCTTCCTCTGAGAGAAGGGGTGAAGGCAGTGGCAGGGAGCGTTTGGGGAGTGTCTCAACCTAGCTTGAAATGACTATAACAAGGCGCTTAAATATCCAGGGCAACAATGACAGGGGCATGATCGCTGGGTTTTTCGGCCCGCCGTGGCTCAACATCGATCCAGCAAGCGGTGGCTTTCTCCTGTAGCTCACGAGACAGATAATGATGATCAATGCGCCAGCCGCGATTCCTTTGAAACCCCCCCGAGCGATAGTCCCACCAGCTAAAATGGCCGGGATCGGGGGTGAACTTGCGAAACGCATCCTCAAACCCTAAAGCCAAGATCTCCCGCAGGGCTTGTCGCTCCGGTTCGGAAGCCATAATTTCTCCCGCTTTTTGGGGATCATAAATATCCCGATCTTCCAGGGCAATGTTAAAGTCCCCGCAGAGCAGGATGGGATCCCCTTGGCTCAGGGCAACCGCGAGGTAATCCTTCAGTGTGGCCAGCCAACGCAATTTGTAGGCATATTTTTCCGATCCCACCTCAGAACCGTTGGGCACATAAAGGTTGAGAATACGGATCCCGCGGTAGATGGCGCTCATCAGCCGCTTTTGCTCATCCAAATCTGCCGCCGCAGGCAACAGCGCACCAAACCCCCGTTCCACTTTTTCCGGGGGATCCCGGCTGATCAGAGCCACACCGTTGTAGGACTTTTGCCCGTAGACCTCCACATGAAAGCCCCGCTCCTGAAAGGCCGCCCGGGGAAAGTCTTCATCCACCACCTTAGTCTCCTGCAGGCAGAGCACATCCAGGGATCCCTGGCTGTCCAGCCAAGCCAAAACCTGAGGCAGCCGGGTGCGAATGGAGTTGACATTCCAGGTGGCCACTTGCATGAGGGATCCCGCTCACTCCACCAAGGCTCTTCCTCGGATTTGGGCCAGCCGCTCCGCATCCAGCACCTCCCCCTCGGTGTAGTAGCCGGCAGCTTTTTTGGCCTCGATCTCCACACGGGCATCCGCCGGGATCAGCTCTTCTGGGATGGGCACCCGCTGCAGAACCTCAATGCCGGAGTTGGTGATGGCTCGATACTTGAGGTCGCTCATGGAAATCAGGCGATCGATTCGGGTTATGCCCAGCCAATGGAGCACATCCGGCATCAACTCCTGAAACCGGATGTCTTGCACCCCTGCCACACACTCGGTACGGGCGAAGTAGGCATCAGCCCGATCCCCTCCTTCCTGGCGCTTGCGGGCGTTGTAGACCAAAAACTTGGTCACCTCTCCCAAGGCGCGGCCTTCTTTGCGCAGGTACACGATCACCCCGGCTCCACCGGCTTGGGCCGTCTTAACGCATTCTTCAATGCCATGCACCAGGTAGGGGCGGCAGGTGCAAATATCCGAGCCAAACACATCGGAACCATTGCATTCGTCGTGAACCCGCACCGCCAGGGGCAAAGCCGGGTCGGTGATGGCGGCCACTTGCCCGATGATGTACACCGTCTGGCCACCGATGGGCGGCAAAAACACCGATAGGTCTGGGCGAGTCACCAATTCTGGAAACATGCCTCCCGTCTGCTCGAAGAGGGTGCGGCGCAGCAGGCTTTCGCTCACCTGCAATCGTTTGGCGATCCCCGGCAGGTACCAGACCGGCTCGATTGCGGCTTTGGTGACCACCAGGCTGCCATTGTCTTTGAGGATCCGGCCATCCACCCGCAACCGCCCTTTGTTGACCGCCTCCTGCAGTTCGGGCATGTGGATGTGGGCCTGGGTAATGGCAATGGTGGGACGAATGTCGTAGCCCTGGGCATAGAGGGGGGCAAAGACTTCTCCCACAACCGCTCCCCAGGGATCCAAAGACACAATCCGGTCTGGATCTCCCCAGCTTGGGTGAGGGCCAATCGACACCACCGGGGCAGTATTGGTTAAATCGGCGCGGTGATCCGCCTGCAAAGAGCCACTGGCCACAGCCAATGCCCGATAGACAGCGTAGGCTCCCGCATGGGTGCCGATGACATTGCGATGGGCAAGATTGGTCAGGCTACCCACCACCGGCCCCCGCTGCAGTGGATCCAAGGATCCCCAGCGAATCGGCTGGGCTTGCGTCCCATAAGGGGAGGGATGGGAGGTGAGAACAATGTGATGAGGACGGGAGGAAGGTTCGCTCATGGTCCTCAAATGCCTGGAAAATGGAAGAATCTGGAGAAAACAGAATTATAGGCGATCCCCAGCCATTTCAAGAGAGCTTGCCCCTTCTTTTGGGGTGCTTAGACAACGATTTTGGCCAAACCCAAGGGGCGGATCCCTGTCGGCGAAACCTCGACCCGATAGGGCAACATCTCCACTCCGGCTTGCAGGGCCTCACGAAACAGACGGGCATAGCGGGGATCCCGTTCTTCGCCGGGGGCAAACTTGGTGCAATCGGCGCGATTGATCCAGTACAGCAGCAGGGCACGCTGACCCTGTTGGCGCACCGCGATCAAATCTTCCAGGTGTTTTTGGCCGCGAGTGGTCACCGTATCGGGAAACAGCGCGCGGGATCCCACAGCCCAGGTGGTATTCTTCACCTCCAAATAGGCCGAGCCAGAGTCTCCTGTCAGCAGAAAGTCAATTTTGCTCCTGCCGCAGGTCACCTCCCGTTGCCGGCGAGAAAACCCTGCCAACTGGGGAAACCACCCTCGCTCCAGCCCCCAGTCCACCAGGCGATTGGGCAAGCTGGTGTTGATCCCCACCCATACCCCATCCACCTGGATCATCTCCCAGGTGTAGGCCAGTTTCCGTTTTGGCTCCGGGTGATGGGAGAGGTACACAGGTGCCCCCACCTGACAGACCCCACTCATCGGCCCTGTGTTGGGGCAATGGGCGATGATCTGTTGCCCGTTTTCCAGCTCCACATCGGCCAAAAACCGCTTGTAGCGGCTGCGCAGCACCCCTCTGTGCAAGGGGCTCGAAAAGCGGTAAGGCACCGGCCCATCCCTGCACTCCATCCGCAAAGCCTCTCCTTATCGTAGGTATTTTTTCTTTAGGATTTTGGAAATCTTCTCCGTGGATCGTCTCTCCTGCGCTAGGGTGAATCATGTGTCCCAAGGCTTGGGGCAGCCTTTTACGGCTTTTTCCGACTTCATGGGAATTCTGCAGATCACTCTGGGAAGCAGTAAGATCCCTATCGCACAAGAGAGGCGTCTGCATTAGCTGTAGTCAGTGCTGCCGGAAAGAGCTGTATTGGCGATTAAACCCATTTAACACGTCTTTTTTCTGCCCTTTTGTCAAAACTTGGAGAAGAAAACCCGAATGCTGCGTCTTGATCCTGATCCCGGCTTTCAGCCTGCGGATCCCTTGCAGGACAACCGTGGGCGTGTGGCCATATTCATCGACGGATCCAATCTGTTCTATGCCGCTCTGCAACTGGGCATTGAGATCGACTACACCCGCCTGCTGAAGACGCTGAGTGGTCGGTCGCCCCTTTTGCGCTCTTTTTTCTACACCGGCGTCGATCGCAACAACGAAAAGCAGCAGGGGTTTTTGCTCTGGATGCGCCGCAATGGCTACCGCGTGGTTACCAAAGAGCTAACCCAGTTGCCCGATGGATCCAAGAGAGCCAACCTGGATGTGGAAATTGCCGTGGATATGCTGTCGCTGGTGCGCTGGTATGAGACAGCTGTGCTGGTGAGCGGTGATGGGGACTTGGCCTACGCGGTCAATGCCGTCAGCTACCAAGGGGCGCGAGTGGAGGTGGTTAGCCTGCGTTCCATGACCAGCGATCAACTGATCAACTTGGCGGATCGCTACATCGACCTGGAATCCATCAAAGACCAAATTAAGAAAACCAACCGTCCCTCCTCTCCCTACCTGTACCGACCGGGGTTCACCACTGATGAGGAGGACGAGGGGTGACTTCATCCCTCACCCCTAGGTTGTGTTGATCTTTCATTTGAGCCAAAAGAGAGCACTGACGAGATAGAGAAAACTCAAGAAGTTCCTGGCC
>NZ_JANSIN010000037.1:0-25305 GCF_047462115.1 Synechococcus sp. R50.1
CATCTAAAAAAACCAACTTCATCCTCTTTCCTCTATAAATTACTCTCTCTATCCTAACATAAGATCAACACGACCTAAGACAGACTATAGCGCTCTGCGCCGCCGCAGGCGTCCGCGAAAGCGTCACGTAGCGATGAAGTAAAAGCCGCCCTTAAGGGCAGGGCTTGCAACCCAGTTTTCTTGGTCAGGGGTTCTAAACTGGTGGCTCCAGAGTTCATTGCCGATGGCATCGTAAAGGCGCACAAAGGCATCGCTAGGCAACTGACCCGGTCTGCTCGGGAAGAGTTCCACTCGCCGCAGGCACCCAAAAGAGCCGAGCTGGCAAAAGCCAGCCCTAGAGAGACAACCCTCTCCAGCGGTCGCTTCCTGTTCATATGCGTACGGCACCCTGACGGGAAAGGACTCCGTCCCGCTACCGCGATCGGCGCTTCTTGACAAGGGGGCACCGCCTAGAAGTTAGCACGGGATAACTGACGGGATAACTGTTGGATGATTCTCCAACGGCAGGACTGTCCTCTGGCTGGGAACCTTCCTTTAGGCGACTTGGGGTACGGGCTCAGGGTTGGGCAGCAGGCCAGCTAGGCGCGGGGAAAAACGCAGTGCTGCCTGCACAAAGGCTTGAAACAGACGGAAGTGCTCGGCTTCTTCAAAGGTGAACTCGGGGTGCCACTGCACGGCAACAGCCCAGGGGTGGGTTTCGTGTTCAATGGCCTCGATCAGCTCATCTCGAGAACGGGCAGCCAAACGCCAACCTGAGGGCACATCGCGGATGGCCTGATGGTGCCAAGAGACCACAGAGATTTCTTCTGCGCCGACGATTTGGTGTAGCCGTGTGGAGCGGATCAGGCTGACATTGTGGCGAATGGGCTTGCGATCAGCGGGGTTGAAGTGATCCAGCTCGTCGTACACATCAGGCACATGGGGGATCAGCTTGCCGCCACTGACCACATTTAACAATTGCATCCCCCGGCAAATGCCTAAAACAGGGATCCCCTGGGCCAGCACGGCCTGAGCCAAGGCCACCTCAAATCGATCCCGCTCCGCGTTCACATAGCGCACCTGGGGATGTTGCGGATCTTCTCCGTAGGTGCTGGGGCAGAGGTCGCCGCCACCGGTCAACACCAGGCCATCCACCCAAGACAGCAAATCCTGAGGCTCACTTTCGCCTGGGGGAAAAAGAACGGGGATCCCTCCGGCAGCGCGAATGGCGTCCACATAGCGTCCCGGCGCTACGAAGTCTCCTTCGTCATTGCGGTTGCGAGTGGTAACGCCGATGAGCGGTCGATTTGAAAAAGGGGATGTCCGATTCATCCTTCTACGATAGCCTCATTTTCCAATGTTGATGGTGCTATGCCTACGGCAGAGGAACCGCACCACTGTCCTGAGCAGAAAAATCCAAAGTTTTCCCCCGCGATAGGAGTTGAATCTCGCTGTTGCGCAACGCTAACGCAAAGGGATCCCAGAAATCGCCGAAGCCATTAACCTTTCCCAAGGAAGTAGCGGCGGCTGATCCCTTGGGCCAGCAAGACGAACAACACCAGGGATCCCTGAATCACACCGGCCAAAGAAGACTCCAATTGCAAAGAGAGAGGCAGTTGCAAGCTGCCGATGTTAAGACTGCTGAAGAAAAAGGCAATCGGCAAAATCAGCAGGGGGTTAAAGCCTGACAGCATCACCACCAACAAGGCCAGAAAGCCCAAATTGCTGGAGATATTGGGGATGAGGCGATGGAACAGAGCCAACACCTGCAAGGCGCCCGCCAGCCCTGCTAAGCCCCCACAGCAGGCAAATGCCATGAGCAACCTGCGGGTAGCCGGGATCCCCAACCGGAAAGCAGCTACAGGGTTTTTCCCCACCGCCCGCAACTGCAGGCCGAAGCGAGTGTTGCCCACCACCAGCACCGTCAGGGCCAAAGCCAACAGGGCCAGCAGCAACGCCACCGGACTGGCCTCTGACCGCCCCCAGGTGGGCAACCACAGACGGGGATCCAACACTTCCGTCCCGCTCATGGAAGCCACCCCCGGCCTTTTCCAAGGGCCGAAGATCAGGTAGAGCACCCAACCTTGGGCAACAAAATTCAGCCCCAGCCCAGCGAAGATCTCGTTGACCCGCCCCCACACATTCAGGATCCCAGCCAACAGGCCCCAGCCCGCCCCCCCCAGGATCCCGGCCAAAAGCGCCAAGGTAATGGCCAGTGGCGGCGGCAACCATCCCGCTTCCAGACGCACCAGAAACGTGGCCGCAATTGCCCCGACCACCATTTGCCCTTCGATGCCCAAGTTGTAGAGACCGGCAACAAACGTAAACACCAGCCCACAGCAGCAGAGGACAAGGGGAGCCAGCGTTGCCAAAACCCGGCCAAACTGAGCTTCAGTGCCGAAGGCCCCCTGCCACATGCTGGCCGCCACCTGGAGAGGTGAAGCCCCCGCCAGCAGGATCACCCCCGCCACAAATAGCAGCGCTGCCAGCCAAGCCAATCCCTGGATTACCCAGGTACGCTCTAGAGACACCCACGACCGGCCCGATTCCGCTATTCCCGCCATGCTTTAACACTTCCTAGGATTCTTAAACTTAAGATTTTTAAACTCAAAGAGGCTCCCCGCTGCCCTGCTCCAAGAGGGGATCCAAACGGCGCACCAGTTGCCAGCCCTCCACCGCCGCTAGAGGTTGTAACCCCAAATCCCGGATCTCCACCTGTTCTGCCTGCACCGGAGAAACCCAAAGGTAGTCTCCATATTCCCCTCGTTGCAGAGCCTGATCATCCACCCATCTCCCCGGATGGGGGGTATAAAAAGCGATGGCCTGAGCCTGACAGACATCCGGCAAGCCGCTGCGGCCAATATCCACCACCGTCTCCCCAGCCTCTGTCGAGGACTCCGTCCGAATAGCGCGAACGGACGGGGGCAGCATTTGGTTCCAATCCATTTGGGCAAAAGCAGGGCTGAAGTTGCCGAAATCAGGCCGCAAGACGATGGTGATCATGGCGAGGATCCCGACCAACAAGAGGATTCCCACCCACAGCTCGCCGGCGCAGCGCAACACCCGCCACCAACTGCAGATCCCTGGCAGCAAGAGGTACAAAACACCCATCACCACCAGCGGCCAAGCATGAGGCTGTAGGAGCTCCAGACCGTCTACACCTAGCCGGACGGCCACCCCCAAACCCAACAGCAACAGCCCCACCGCTGCCAGTCCCCAAGAGAGCACCTGGGCCAGACGGGGCTTTAAGTGCTCCGCACCGCTGACGCGACCCCGCATAGCCAACGCTTGATCCAAGGCTACCCCGGCCAAGAGAGCCAGCCAAGGGTAAAGCTGCACGGTGTAGTAGGGGGTTTTGGTGGGATAAAGCTGCAACAACAACAGCAGCAGCAGGGGGAAAGACCAGATTAGCAGCGTGGATCCCGGCTGCTGGCGCACCAGGAGAAAGCCACCCACCAAAGCCAAAACCGTCCACGGGAAGCCATGAACGGGAATGTGCCAAAAGTAGTACCAGCCGGTGGCATCCGCATGGAAGGGCTCTTGCCCCAGATCCCACACCTTCCCCACCAGGGTGGTCAGCACCTGTGGGCCATACACCTGCATGGCTGGACCTAGCCAGAGGCCAAAAATCCCCAAGCCCAGCCCAAGCGCCAGCCAAAATGGGGCGGATCCCATCCAGCGGCGCCGTTGCTGCACGAGATAGGGGATCAAAGCCGCCCCCGGCAGCAGGATCATGGCACTTTTCATCAGCAGGCCCAGCCCGAAGGCCACTCCGGTTAGCCAAAACCAAACCCTGTGGCCGCGGATACCGTTGACCAGCCCCAGGATCCCCAGCAGCTCCAGAAAGGTCAAGGGCACATCCTGCCCCACCAGCCGCCCCTGCTGCACCCAGAGGTAGCACAGGGGCAAAACCGCCATCCCCAAAAAGGCCGCCCGCATCGGCAAAAAAAACCACCCAATCCAACCCACCAGGGGAATGGAGAGCAAAGCAGCGAGGATCCCTGGCAGCCGCGCTGCCCACTCGTTTACCCCGTACAGGGCAAAACTGAGGGCCACGCTCCAGGTGAGCAGAGGGGGTTTCTCGAAAAAAGGCTCCCCCAAAAAAGTGGGCCCCAGCCAATGCCCTCCCCGCAGCAGCTCGCGGGCCATTTGGGCATAAAAGCTCTCGTCGCAGCCAGCCAAACTGGGATCCGCCCCCGAGAGCACAAACAGGGGCACCGCCAAGCCCATCATCAGCAGGCTGAGGCCCCAAAAGGGCAGCAGATGAGGATTGCGGCGAAACCGGACAAAGGAGCTGGATCCCAGAGATCCCCTGGGGGGAGAAAAGCCTGGGCTGTTGTGACTACGCAACGCTGACGCGAAGAGGTGACTCAAAGGACGCATGGGACAAGGGAACGACAACAAGCAGCAGCCCTGCCCCAGCTTAAACTCTGCCGTGAGGGATCCGGTCTCCTCTCTTCAAGGAAGTTCCACGGATCCCTGTTCCTCCTGCACGGCGGCTAGCCCCTGAAACCACCCAAAAAATTGGTCGGCATAGGGTTGCAGAGCCGGTTCGAGAAAGTAGAAGTTCTCCCCTCGATCGGTGAACTCCCAGAACGAGGACTCCGTCCGAGTAGCGATAACAGCCGTGGTGGACTGTAGCTCTTGCCGGATGCTCTGTAGGCGCGCCAGGGGCTCGTGCTGCATATCCCAATAGATCAGCTTGGCCAAATCCTCCCGCCCACACCTGAGGAAATAGGCTGCCACCCGCACCTGGGTTTTGCGGATCCCACGCAGGGTAGTTTCCTGTTGCTCGCTTAAGGACTCCGTCCCGCTGACGCGAACGGGGTCTTGATCCAGGCGTAACAAGGCTTGCACAATGGCTTCCGTTGTTTCAGAGCCCAGAGCACAGCTCGACTGGGCCAACATTCCCAAATCGAAGCCAAAGGTTTCGGACAAGAAAAAGAGGCCCGCTCTGTAGGCAATCAGGCTGTAATAGCGAAAGTAGCCAACAATCTGCAAGACCAGAGCCGAATGGCGCTGTTGCAGGGCTGCCTCGGCCAACAAACGGTATTGCTTGAGCAGGTTGTAGCCGCTGCGGATGTCTCGCGCGTTGATGACGGCCCGCAGATAGGTATTGAAAAACTTGATCACCCACCCCGCTACCGTGAGTTGTTGGGTTTCCAGGGCGCGGATCCCCAGTTCCCGGCTGTGAATGGCCACCAGGGTGCTTGCCTGGCGCATGCCGTTTAGCCCCTCGGCAAACAAGGCTTGATACTGCCGCAGTATCTTCAGCTCCAGCCAGGATCCCTCTGCCTCAATCTGGCTCAAGAGTCCCTTATCCACCGAAGCAAAGTCTGGATCCCGCCGCAGAGCCGGGGTAAAGAGAAACCAGGCAGGGGGCAGTTGTGCTTTGTGAGCAGCATAGAAGACCCACAGAGACTTCAAGCTGTCCAAGGCTTCCAGGAGAATGCTCCCCTCCTGCTGACGAAGAGCACTGGTGGCGATGCTTTTGATTTCATCCAGAGCCGAGAGGCAGCGCTGATGAGCTGGCGAGCATTCGCCCATTGGAGAGTGCTGCTCTGTTGCTATGCCTACGGCACCCTGTATTCCTGCGCATCGCTGTTGCTGCACAACGTTGTCGTGACGAGGCCGCAGTTGCAGTGAACAACGGGAGAAATAGCCCCTCTTGGATCCGGAGTCCGATCCTGATCTCCTGGAAGCAAGGGATCCCAGGATGGCCTGCCGCACTTGCTGCTCAATGCGATGGATAATCGAAGCCGGCTGCAAAAAGTGAAACACGAAGCGAAAGTAGGGGATCAGCATCAAAAACGAAGCTGTGCCCAGCAGCAGATTCAGCCCGACGAGCAACCCTGGAGGGTGTTGCTCCGCAACGCCAACACGAACGTAAAAGCCCAGGGCTGCCGAACTCCACAAACTGACCACATTGGCCAAAATCAGGAAAAAGAAGAGGTAGAAATTGACTTTCTCGCGCAAAAACAGCTCCGTGACCTTTGGCGTGAAGCGATCCGCGCTCAACTGCACCACAATGGCCACCACCGAGAGGGTAAAGCCCAGCACCCCTGACAACACCTGAGCCAAGGTGGTTACAAATTCCTGCAAAGCCCCTGCATCCTGCGTGGATCCCGCCCGAACCAGGTTCAACCCGCTCTGGATCCAGCGGTGCCCACCCCAAGCCCAAAGCAAACCTGCCCCCACCACTGCAGCACTCCAGGGCAGAAAGCGGGGGCGACGCCCAACAAAGCCTGGATCTGTGTGTCTCTCTTTCACAATGGCCCTTCTCAGAGAGGGGGTGCCTCAATACTCGCTTAGAAGAGCTTCCACAAACTCGTAGCTGGAAAAAGGCCGCAGATCTTCTAGCCCCTCGCCGGCGCCGATAAAGCGGATGGGCAGGTTCATCTGCTGCGTAATGGCCAGGGCAATCCCCCCCTTGGCGGTGCTATCCAGCTTGGTCAGGATCACACCGCTCAACTTGGCAGCCTCGGCAAACACCTCGGCTTGGCGCAACCCGTTTTGCCCTTGGGTGGCATCCAGCACCAGAAGGCTTTCTACTTTGGCTTCGGGAGCTTTTTTGTCAACGATGCGGCGGATCTTGGCTAGCTCGTCCATCAGGTTTTTCTTGTTTTGCAGACGGCCTGCCGTGTCCACCAACAGCAGCTCTGTGCCCCTGGCCTTGGCGGCTGTGATGGCGTCAAAAACCACCGCTGCCGGATCGGCATTGGGAGAGGGATTGGCGATTACCTCTACCCCTGCTCGCTCTGCCCAAACCTTGAGCTGCTCCACAGCAGCAGCCCGGAAAGTATCAGCAGCAGCAATCAGACAGCGGTACCCAGACTCGCGGGCAACATGGGCAATTTTGCCAATGGTGGTGGTCTTGCCCGCCCCATTCACCCCGACAATCAACCAAATGTTGAGCGTGTCCCGTTGCGGCGCAAAGGTGGGATCCCCCACCGTCAACATCTGCCGCATCTGCTGCTTGAGGTATTTGACGGCCTCCTCTGGGGGCACCACCTCCTCTCGCATGCGCTTTTGTAGGGCTTGGATGATCTGCTCGGTGGCGTCGATCCCCACATCGGCCTGCAGCAACAGGGCCTCAATTTCTTCCACAGCCTTCTGATCCAGAGGGCCGCGGCCTACCAGCGCTTTCAACTGGTTGATCAGGTTAAGGCGGGTTTTGCCCAAGCCTCGCCGCAGCTTTTGCAGCCAGGAGATTTCCTCAACGGAGATCTCTTCCGGTTTGCGCCCTTGAGCCGCCAGGATCTCGGCTGACCAGCGGAAGCCCTCATCGAAGACCAGCTCTTCCGGCCCCGTCTCTGGAGAAGGAGCAACCGCTGCAGTCGCCGCCTCGGGTTTGGGCTCATCCACGGCGCTGGCTTGCAGGGCTTGGAGACGCTCAGCAGCACGGGGAGCCAGATCGAAAAACGAGGGAGCTGCCGCCGGCTGCACAGGGGGCGATTCTGGAGATGCTGGTTCTTGTGTTGGAGTGGAGGACTGGACGGGTTCACGGGGTTCTGCTTGGGCAAGTGGGCCGGAGTCCTCAGTCGAGGCCGGTGGCTGCAGCTGGACGGATTCTGCTCGCGCAGGCGGGGCGGACTCCTCGGTTGCCGGTGGGGCTTGGGCAGCAGCACGGGCCTTCAGGTTGGCATAGGCGGCTTTGGCGAAGGCCAAATAGTCTTCAGGGGAGATCTCCGCCGGTTCTGTGGCTGGCGCGGGGGCTGGTGGCGAAGACTCCGCTTCACCAGGAGAGTCGGTAGAGTCGGTATAGCGGCGGCGAAACCAATCGAAGGCCATAATCCCATCTCCAGCCTGGCTGATCTTTATCCAGTTTGACAGAGCAGCTCTCCTGCTAGAGCGCAGCCCTGGGGAGCTCATCCCTGCTCAATGGGGATCCCCGTTAGCGGGACGAGGTCCTTTCCAACCCTTCCACCCGCACAAACCCAATCACCTGCAACTGGTCAGGCTCTATCTCTAGGCTGAGCACCCGCATCAGGATCCCAATCTCTTCCAGCTCTTGCAGGTCAAGCACCTCATTGAGCCCGCCCAAAAACGCTGCTGAGATCTCATCGGGAACCCGCACAGAACCGATCACAAACTCCGGATTCTCCAGCTTTAGGCTGCGCCCTTCTTCCACGCGGATCCCGGTGTTAAACACCACCTCCACCGCTCGCGTTAGCGGGACGGAGTCCTTTTGCTCAGTACCGCCGTCTTTCTCCACCAAGAGGGCAGAGAGCTGAATGCGGCTGGGATCCAAAAACTCGACGCGGGGCTGACGCAGATCAAAACGGCGAGCTTCCCTTCCCGCTCCCCCAAAGGGCAGATCGGCGCGGATATCCTGAAACTGGCGGAGCACCTCTGGCTTGTTGAGGGCAGCATTCAAGTCCTCTTCCCGCACCAACACCCGTACCGCCGCTTGCAGAGGTCGCGCCAGGCGCAAGGGAGCCCCCTGGAAAAAAGAGGGGTCAATTGCCACCGGATCAGTTTCCAGCTCCAGAAGCTCGATGCGGGGAAAGGGCGCTCGATAGAGCCCGCGACCGGCAATCAGCAGGCGATCCGCTTGGCCATTCAGCAGTCGGTAATTGGGCTGGCTTTGGATGCGCACCTCCAAAACCTCTGCCCGATCCAACTGATCCAACAGAAGCTGCCGCGCCGTCTGATCCGCCAGATAGCCCGCTCCTCCTCCCAAGCCCGCCAACAGCCCCAAGAGAACTGCCAGGATCTCCATGATCACTAACCGGATGTGCCCTAACCCAGGTTAGCAAGGGGATCCCTGGCCCACCTTGGGGATCCGGGCTAGCGCATCACCTTGAGGGGGCTGGCCTCAATGGGGCGATTGCCCATAAAGGTTTTGGCAATTTTCAGGCCATCAGCCATTATCGGGCGATTGAGCGTGGGATCATGGATGAATTTGGCCCCAGAGGCAACCGTTGGGCGTCCCTCGCCCCAGGTGTCCACGACTTTGAGAGTTGCAGCAGTAACTGGACGTCCGTCGGCATAGTAATCCACCACTTTCAGGGTCGAAGCCCCGACCGGACGATGATCAATCCCAATTTCGCTGAACTTGACAGGGCTGGGAAACACCGGTGGGCCGGATTTCTCCTCCAGCAGTACCGGCATCTGAGCAGCCCCAGAGGCTCCATCAGCAGGCAGGGGAGCCAGGTTTAGAGCATTACCCGTTTGCGTTGGCGGAAGAGCGTCCTTTCCCACAGAAGAAGCTTCTTGCTCTGGAAGCGTGCTGGAACGACCATTTGGAACGGCCATAAGAATCTCCTGAGTTGATAGAGGTGATGAACAAAACAGGACGGGAAAGGGCAGCAAGCTAGATCCAGTAGAGCGCTGCGGAAGAGGCATACCGTTGGCAAGGCTAAAGGTCGGCCTCCCCCAGTTCAAATGGGCCCAAATCTAAAGATATTCTAAACCAACTCTTCACTTCAGCCACTCCCTGGCAAAACCCAAAACGGACGGTACACTAAAGCTGGAGTGAGCTAGCAAGGTCTATGGCAGGGATCCCCTATTCCTATTGGCGCTGGGCAAGGTGGCCGGCACCGGCTCTGTGGGCGTTGCTGCTTTGGTTTGCTCCTGCAGCTCGAGCTTCTACCCTGGACGCGCCCCCATTTGACCTGAATGTTGTCCGCTCCCGTTCTCTGCCGTGGAGACATCCTCTTCTTGTTCCCGAGCAGAAGGATCCCATCCCATCCGCTCGCGTTGGCGAGACGGAGTCCTGGGCTGAAGTCGAGGTGACAGAGCCTCCTTTCCTAGAGTTCACCCTTGAAGAAAGCAACGCAGCTGTTGCCCTATTCGGCTGTGATTGCCCGGCCCACCTCAACCAGTTGCGGAGACTACGCGGTCTGCCTTTGCTGTGAAGCACAGCTCCACCAGTAGCCATCCCCGACCAAGAAACACAGGAAGTCATCAAGGCCAAAGATTGGGAGCGAGAGCCATTTCAGCCGGCCTTGGGCAGAAGGGATCCCTCTGTGCCGAGTTAGGGCAGGACAGGGAGTAGCGGCAGGATCTCAATCTCGGTGCGTTGGGTTTGTTCGGGGGATCCGGAGGGCCAAATGGAGCCGCCGGAGCCGTGGAGTGGAACGGTCTGACCGGCTGGGCTGACCATGCCGTGCTGAATGATGAGCTGGTTGAGGCGGGCAATGCGCTCCGAGACGGGGGGATGGGTGCGCAGGAACTCTGGCACAGATCCGCGGGATTGCAACTTGGCCAAAAATTGCGGCATGCCCTGCGGGTCAAACCCGGCGCGATAGGCTGCCCCCAGACCTTTTTCATCGGCGATAAACTCGTTTTCACGGCTCTGCGGGCGCCGTACTCCCAATTCCAGGGCCAGAGCGGCCAGGGTACTGTCGTTGAGCCCCAACAATTGAGCCCCAAACTGGGCAGTGGCAGCCTGCTGCAGTTGTTGCAGGCCGTGGCGTTCGCCGATGTGGGCCACCTCGTGGGCCAGCACGGCGGCAATCTGGTCGTCGTTGTCGGCGGCTGCGAGGGCACCAGTGGTGATGTAGACAAAGCCTCCCAGTGTGGCAAAGGCGTTGATGTCGGGATCTTCCACCACTTGAAAGGTGTAGGGCAGATGGGGCCGTTCGCTGTGGGCGGCCACCCGTTGGCCAATGCGGTTCACCCGCTCGACCCAGTAGGGATCCGAACTGAGGCGAAGTTGTCCCCGCGCTTTCAGTTGTCGATCGATCTGGCGGCCTAAGCTCACCTCTTGGGCATCGTTCAACTGGCTCACCTGCAGCCACTGAAGGCCATGAATCAGCAAACGGCCCAGATCTTGGGCATGGGCAGGGGATCCCATCCCAGATGCCGCAAGAATGCTGAGTAGGGCAATGGCGACCGGTCTCACCGCGCGAGAACTCCACCCCTTGGAGAGGAGAGGATCCTGTCCTGCTGGCGCGAGCAGCCTGAGGGTGTGGCGAGGTTTCAACATCAGGAATTGGCTCCATCAAGTACCCTCAAGTTAGCGATCCCGAAGCAAGATTGTCCTGCCACCCAAGCGAAACCGCTTTGCTATCAAGGGCAACCGCCGAGAGAGTTTCCCCTGGCTTGGGGGAATGGAATAGGATAGGGCTCTATATTCAGGCAGACGTTTAAGGGCGGTCATGACGGGATCCCCTACATGGAACCCTGAAATCTCCCCATCTCCAGACTCCTGGGCCACGGGCAGCGTTTACTTTCGGTCGGATGCACAAGGGATTCATCTGCACTTGCCCAGCACCTTACCTTGGGAAGAGCTTTGGGAAAACCTGGTTTGGCAGTTGCGCAGCCGCAAACCCTACTGGGCCGGGGTCGCTCCCCTCACCCTCTGGAGCCAGCAGCGAGAGCTGGACATGCCCACCCTACAACTTCTTGCTGCCCTATTGTCTCAGCATGGACTGCAACTGTGGCGCGTTCAAACTCGATCCCGCTCGACAGCGATTGCAGCAGCGACGTTGGGGTATTCTGTGGAGCAATCTTCCCTTTTGGAGGCAGTTCACCCTGCTCCCCCAGACACCACACCTCTGTACCTACGTTCGACAGTGCGCTCTGGCATGTCCGTGCGTCACAGAGGATCCGTATTCCTGTTGGGGGATCTCAACCCCGGCGGCGAGATCGTTGCCGGAGGAGATGTTTGGGTTTGGGGACGCTTGCGCGGCTTGGTTCACGCGGGGGCCAACGGCGACAAGGGGGCTGTAATCTTGGCATTGCAGTTGGAGCCCACTCAGTTGCGCATTGCCAATCAGGTGGCCCGTCCGCCAGAAGGCGGATCCCTGCCCAACACCCCTGAAGTGGTTTACCTACAGGAAGATGTCATCTGCATCGCCAGCCTTCAAGATTTTCTGCGGAGAGGAGTATGAGCCGAGTCATCGTCATGACCTCTGGTAAAGGTGGAGTCGGCAAAACCACCGTGACGGCCAACCTGGGCACTGCCTTGGCGCGCTTGGGTCGCTCGGTGGTGGTGGTGGATGCAGACTTTGGCCTGCGCAACCTGGACTTGCTGCTGGGGCTGGAGAATCGGGTGGTGTACACGGCCCTAGAGGTGATTGCCGGGGAGTGCCGCCTCGAGCAGGCTTTGGTGAAAGACAAGCGCACCCCCCATCTCTCGCTGTTGCCGGCAGCCCAAACCCGCAACAAAACGTCGGTGCATCCGGATCAGATGCGCCAGTTGATCGAGAAGCTGGCCAGCAGCCATGACTACGTGCTGATCGATTGTCCGGCAGGGATCGAACAAGGGTTTCGCAATGCCATTGCCGGGGCCAACGAGGCCATCATCATCACCACCCCAGAAGTGGCAGCGGTGCGGGATGCAGATCGCGTGGTGGGCTTGTTGGAAGCCGCCCAGATTTCATCGACTCAGCTCATTGTCAACCGCCTGCGCCCGGACATGGTGGCAGCCGGCCAGATGATGTCGGTGGAAGATGTGGTGGAGGTGCTGGCCATCCCGTTGGTGGGTATTATTCCAGAAGACCGCGAGGTGATCGTCTCCACCAACAAAGGGGAGCCCCTGGTTCTCTCCGCCAATCCAACTCTGGCTGCTCAGGCCATCCAGCGCATTGCCCGACGGCTAGAAGGGGAAGCGGTGGAGTTTCCCAAGCTGGCCAGCTTGAGCGAGTCTTTTTGGGAGCGGGCCAAACGGTTTTTAAACCAAAAGGTGCTCTGACAACTGTTTTGTCGTTTTTCCCCACTTTATCCAGATTGGAATGGCAATTTTGACCTGTTCACAACTTTCACAACTGAGTAACAAGGCCGGCAAAACCTATGCTCCTCGATTTTTTGGATCAGCTTTTTTCTCGGCACTCCGGCAACAGCCGCCATCAAGCCAAGCAACGGTTAAAGCTGATCTTGGCCCATGACCGCGCTGATCTCACCCCAGCGGCACTGGAATCGATGCGCCTAGAGATTTTGGGGGTGGTGTCGCGCTATGTGGAGCTAGATTCAGAGGGGATGCAGTTTCATTTGGCTACGGAAGGGGGAACGACTGCTCTCATTGCCAATCTGCCCATCCGTCGCGTTAAGCCCTTAGAGACGGGTCTCAGCCACCCGGAAGGCGAGAAAGCCTAGAAGGGGAGATTTTTGGCAGCATGTCGATTTGCTTTCAATTCCCAACAGAGCTGCCCAACGCCAGAGTGGTCGTCAAGCCCGCTCTGTGATACGTTGAGGTAAGTCGTGTGTACTGTAGCGAGAAGCAGGCTGAGTGTAGCTTTTGCAACTTCATGGGGCCGACACACATGAGTTAGCTCTGCGTGTTTGGGCTCATGAACTGCTGACGTGATGGGTAGAGCCCCCTTGACGATTGGAGACTTTTCAGCAGTTTGTATTGGCGTTAGCGTTGCGGAGCAACAACGACGTTAACGATGGCAGCGACGAGATTGTTAGCGTTCAGTAGCTGGAAAGGTAAGGGCTCCGTCCCGCTATTGCGTTCGGTTAAGCCTCAATATGCAAGATTCATTTGAGCTGACGATCCTGTTTACGCTAGCCCTGGTGGCCGGGATCGCTGCTCAGGTGCTGGCTAATGTTGTCAGAGTGCCCAGCATTGTTTTCCTGCTGCTGTTTGGCCTGTTGCTGGGGCCAGATGGTTTGGGCTGGGTTCACCCCCAAGTCATGGGATCCGGGCTGGAGGCGCTGGTGTCGTTGGCGGTGGCCCTGATCTTGTTTGAGGGGGGGCTGAACCTGCGGCTGCAACGCCTCAATCCGGTATCGGATAGCCTGCGCAACTTGGTTTTGTTGGGATCCCTGCTGACCCTAGTGGGGGGAGCGGCAGCAGCTCACTATCTGGGAGAGTTTCCCTGGCGGCTGGCCTTTTTATTTGGATCCCTGGTGGTGGTAACAGGGCCGACGGTGATCAACCCCATCTTGAAGCGGGTACGGGTCGATCCGGCAGTCAGCACGCTCCTGGAGGGAGAAGGGGTGCTGATCGATCCCATCGGGGCCATTCTGGCAGTGGTGGTGCTGCAGGTGGTGCTCTCCGGCCATCCCAGTTTTCTCATGGCCTTGGAACAGTTGTCCAGCCGTCTGGCCATCGGGTCGGCGGTGGGAGCGCTGGGGGGCTGGCTGATGGGATCCTTCCTGCTCTGGTCGCGGCAGTTTTTAACCGAGGAGTTGCGCAACTCGGTGGTGCTGGCAGGGGCGCTGGGGGTGTTTGCCTTGGCCCAGTCGCTGCGATCGGAGGCGGGGCTGATGGCAGTGGTGATGGCGGGCCTGGTGGTGCGGCAGAAGGCGGCCATTGCCGAGCGGGGTGTGCGGCAGTTTCACGGCCAGTTGGTGGTGTTGGCCATCTCGGTGATCTTTATTTTGCTTACCGCCACGCTCTCCCTCAAGGCGGTGTTTGCCCTGGGCTGGGGATCCCTGGCCACAGTGCTGTGCTTGATGCTGGTCATCCGCCCCTTGAGCGTGTGGCTGTGTACCTGGCGCAGCGACCTGAATTGGCGGCAGAAGCTGTTTGTGGCTTGGCTGGCTCCTCGGGGCATTGTGGCGGCTTCGGTGGCGTCCTTGTTTGCCATTTTGCTGACAGAACGCGGCATTACCGGGGGAGATGCCCTCAAGGCGCTGGTGTTTTTGACGATCTCGGTGACGGTGACGGTACAGGGGTTGACGGCAGCCTGGGTGGCCCGCTGGCTGGGTCTGGATCAGGGCAGTTCCACCGTAATCATCGGCGATCATCCCCTCACCAACCAATTGGCCCAGTTGATGCGCTCGCTGAACCAGACAGTCGAGGTGATCCCACTGCTTTCTGGGGCTTCCAAAAATGGGTATGGCAGCTACGAAGCTTCCCATTCAGCGGACGCCAAAGACTCCGTTTCGCAGAAGCGTCGTGCCGCCATCGCGTCAGGGATGCGGAGCAACAGTGGTGCAGAGCAACATGGCAATGGCACCCACAAACCTGACCCGAAGCCAGAGGCTGCCCCCGGATCCCTGCAGGAGGCCGTGCTGAACGAGTCTGCTCTGTTGAAGGCTGATATCGACCATGCGGAAACCCTGTTGATCCTCACTCTGGATCCGCAGGTGAACTGGGCCATTGCCGAGTTGATGGTTAAGCTCTCGGTTTCTGCCACCATCTGGACGGTGTTGCTGCCGGATATGCCTATCTCAGAAGGGATCCGCACCTTGCAGCCTTCCTTCTCCCAACTGCAGCGCTGGGCCGGCTATCTGGAGGCCAATCGGGCCGAGCTGCGCTCGATCACCCTACCCACGTTGGCGGACTTGGGCCTACCCCTCCCCTTCTCGGCTTCGGCCCTGCCAGAGGCAAGCAACAAGGCTGTTCGCGACAGCAGGACGGAGTCCTTTGTCTTAGCAGCTCAAGAGTCGCTCCCGACAGCGCTGCCCAATCCCTTCCTGGCCCAGATGGGACTGGAGGATCCCACCCTTGAACGGCTGCGGGATCAGTTTGCCTATCGAATCAAAGCCGATCTATGCCTGCCCTTGTTGTTGGTGCGCCCGCAGCGGCTGAGGAGCGGCTCATCTCGACCGGGTCGGCTCTTCTACCTGCCTGAGCCAGACATTTGGCGACGCGGGGATCGCATCTACTACCTGGAGCGCGTTTCCAGCCCTGTGGATGCTGGTGTTCTCTCCGCCAAAGAGCCTGATTCCCAAGAATGGGATCCGTCCGCAGCCGTTCACACTCGCGTTCGCGACAGTGGTGCGGAGCACAACAGTGGGATAGAGTCTTTGTTGCCGCCCCAGTATGTTGAGGGCGTCAAGCTCCACTTTGATCTCTAACCAGCCAGCGGCCACTGGGGATGAGCGAGCACCCTTGCACCTGCTCAGGCCGACCCAGATAAACCCAAGCAAAGGTGCCGCTATCCAGTTGCACCCACTGCCGTTCGTACACCCGCGGGTGGTCTTCCAGTTCGTCCAATCGGGGCAATAGACTCAAGGGGATGCGGTAGCACTCGCCGTAGAGCCGGTTTCGGCCACGAACTGCCATCGGGTAGGGGCCGAGACTGTAAAGATCAATGTGGTTGAGGCTGTCTGTCCCCAAAAATTCTGCCCCCTGCAGCAAGCTGTGGTATTGGCCGCCCCGCAGCAGGGATCCGTAGACAAAAACCACTGTGGTCGGTTGCATAGCGTTGCGGAGTAATACAGCTGCTTCACAGTGCCTTGAAAATTAGGGAGATTGCGTCCATTTTTGGCCAATGCGCGGCTCCGACCCGGCCAGTAGGCGCTCGATGTTGCGCCGATGAGCACCGATCACATACACCCCGCCCGCCAACGCAAACAACAAATAGGGCAAAGGTTGAGCTGTTGCCCACATCACCACCGGAGCCGCCACTGCCGCCAGCAGGGAGCTGAAGGAAACGATGCGGGTGAGGGCGAGCCCCAGCAGCCAGACGCCGAAAGTTGTCAGGGCTACTGGCCAAGCCATAGCCAACAAGATCCCCAGGCTGGTGGCCACCGATTTGCCCCCCCTGAAGCCCAGCCAGCAGGAACGGCTATGGCCGATCACTGCGAACAATGCCGCCAAAACCACCCACCACGCGGATCCCAAGGCCGATCCCAGGGCAACTGCTGCTGCCCCCTTGGCAGCATCCACCAGCAACACCAGCAGGGCGGGCCCCTTGCCCAACGTCCGCAACACATTGGTTGCTCCGGTAGAGCCGGATCCCTGTTGGCGAATATCGATGCCTCCCCACCAACGACCTACCCAGTAGCCGGTCGGGATGGATCCCAGGAGATAGCCCCCCAGCGCAGCGAGAAGAGCGGTAAGGAATGCAGGCATGGCAGGATCTTGAGCGCTCCTCCCTCACTTTGCCACAGGGTCTGGGCTGCAACTGGGATCTTGCCCCGTCCGGGAGCTTTTGGCTGCTCGCGGCCTCGTCTGCAACACCGTTACGTTCGCGCCAGCGGTGCGGAGCACTTTCCCCCTGCCGTGGGCCCCGAAGAGGCGGGACAGAGTTCTCTCCACCCAATATCGAGAGTCGCTAAATATCGAGAGTCGCTAAATATCGAGAGCCGCCAGATCCAAATGGGCACTGTGGGCCTCAATAAACTCCCGTCGGGGGCCAACGGCATCTCCCATCAAGATGGTGAAAATGCGATCCGCCTCCACCGCATCTTCGATGGTGATTTGTTTGAGGGTGCGCGTTGCCGGGTTCATGGTGGTCTCCCAAAGTTGTTCAGGCATCATTTCCCCCAGACCCTTGAACCGTTGGATGGTGTACTTGGCGTTGGCAGGCAGCCCCCGCAGGATTTGGTCTTTCTCGGCGTCGCTGTAGCAGTAGCGAACATTGTTGCGACCCCACTCGATTTTGTAGAGCGGCGGACAGGCGATATAGACATAGCCCTGTTCCAGAAGCGCCTTTTGATAGCGGTAGAAAAAGGTCAGCAACAGGGTGCGAATGTGGCTGCCGTCCACGTCAGCATCGGTCATGAGGATGATGCGGTGGTAGCGCAGTTGGCTAGGATCAAATTCATCCCCTTTCACCCCCAAACCCAGCGCTGTGATCATGGCCTGAATTTCGGCGTTTTTGTAGATCTTGGCGGGATCTGCCTTTTCAATGTTGAGAATCTTGCCGCGCAGGGGCAACACCGCCTGAAACTGCCGATCCCGACCCTGTTTGGCGCTGCCGCCTGCAGAGTCGCCTTCCACCAAATACACCTCAGATTCCGCCGGGTCGCGGCAACTGCAATCGGCCAACTTCCCCGGCAGCGTGGAAGATTCCAGGGCAGATTTGCGCCGCACCAATTCCCTGGCCCGCCGGGCTGCCTCGGCAGCATTGAAGGACTGGATGGCCTTATCGACGATCCCCCTGGCCACGTTGGGGTTGAATTCCAAGTACTCCGTGAGCGCCTCGGAGACGAGGGTTTGCACAATGCCCCGCACCTCGGTGTTGCCCAACTTGGTTTTGGTTTGCCCCTCAAACTCGGGGTTGGGCACCTTGACCGAGACGATGGCCGTCAACCCCTCGCGCACATTTTCTCCGGCCAGGTTGCTGTCGGAGTCTTTCAGCTTGTTGAGCTTGCGGGCTTGACTGTTGATGGTGAGGGTAAGAGAGGTTTTCAAGCCCTCCAGGTGGGTACCCCCTTCGTTGGTGCGGATGTTGTTGGCAAAGCCGATCAAATTGTCGGTGTACACATCCGAGCACCACTGCAGCGCCACTTCCACCTCCACACCATCCCGCTCCCCTTGGATGTAGATGATGTCGGAGTGGATGGGCGTTTTTTCGTGGTTGATAAAGGCTACATATTCCCTGATGCCGCCTGCATATTGATAGGTTTCGCAGTGGGGCGGATCCCGCCGCAGATCGCTAAAGGTAATTTTCAAGCCGGCATTGAGGTAGGCCAATTCGCGAAAGCGGGCCGCCAGCAGGGCATAGTCGAACTCTCGCTCGGGAAAGATCAGCCCATCCGGCTTGAAGCGCACCTCTGTACCCCGTCGATTGGATCCCTTGGGCTGGGGTTCGGATTTCAGGGATCCCACCACCGCCCCGCGCTCGAACCGTTGAAAGTAAACCTTGCCCTCTCGCCAAACCGTCACCTCCACCCATTCGGAGAGGGCATTCACCACCGATACGCCCACGCCGTGCAGCCCGCCGGAGACCTTGTAGCCGCCACCGCCAAACTTGCCCCCCGCATGCAACACCGTCAGCACCGTAACCAGGGCCGACTGACCGGTTTTGGGGTGGATGTCCACCGGAATGCCACGGCCATTGTCCAAGACGGCTACCGAGCCGTCGGGATGCAGGCTGATCTGAATATCGTCGCAATAGCCGGCCAGGGCCTCATCAACGGAGTTGTCCACCACCTCGTACACCAAATGGTGCAACCCCTTCGGCCCGGTGGAGCCAATATACATGCCAGGCCGCTTGCGCACAGCCTCCAAGCCTTCCAAAACTTGGATCTGCTCTGCACCGTAGTTTTCCGTCATTCCCAACTCCAATTCCGAAGAAGGCTCCCGGCCAAGATCAACAGAAACCCAGAAAAATTGACCTTAAAGGCCTAGGATGAGCTTAGCATCAAAAAACTGCCCCTATAATAGCACAAAAGGCTAGAACGGCCACACAGGCGCTTCTGAGGGCCAAGTTCAGGATGGGATGCAGGTACGGAAGTCAGGCCGTCTTGTCGAACTCTAACCCAGAAAGCTCTCCACCAGCCCAGGCGGCGGCTGCACGTGCAGTGCGCCTTTTTCCAAATCCACGACGGGCACCAGGGCTTTCACAAAGGGGATCAACACCTGCCGGTGATCAGGGGTTGTTATCTCCAGCACATCCTGGCCGGCTGCCAAAATCCCCGAAACCTGTCCCAGCAGCTCCCCCTGGCGATAGACGGTCAAGCCGATGAGATCGCGGTAGTGGTACTCTTCCGGCTGCAGGGGCAAGCGGTGGGAAGCCGGCACCAGCAGCCTAGCTCCTACCCAAGTCTCAGCCGCCGTTCGATCGGGGATCCCTTCCAGTCGCACCAAATAAAGACCCTTAGCCGGGAAAAACTGCCCCTCAATCAGGGAATGCAGCAGGGGCTCGGGATCCGTATCCCGCTGCAGCCAGCGCGGTCCGGGCTCTGTGAGGCGTTCTGGGAAATCCGACCAGCACCTAACCCGCAGCCAGCCCCGCAAGCCGTGGGCCGCCACCACCTGTCCCACCAGCAGCCAAGCCGGATCCTGGGCCATCATGGTCAGTCAACTCAGTCGAGCCGGGGAAAGTCCACTTCGGTTGGGAAAGCGGTCGGGGTGCGCAGCTTCTGAGAGGTCACTGTGCGAGAACCTTCCCCACCCTTAGCCACGTCCACCATGGAGAGCAGCCCTTGCAGGGTGCCAGGGATCGAATTGGGATCCATGAAGATCACCTTCGCGCTGGGACTGCTGCCCACCTTGAGGCCCATGTCAATATAATTTTGCGCCATCAGGTATTGCAGCGCATTGGCTGCCTCTGGGTTCTCCTGCAGCGTGGCGGCAATGGTTTTGATGGCTTCAGCCGTGCCTTCAGCCAGCAGCAGCCGCTCTCGCTTCTCCGCTTCTGCTCGCAATAGCTGTGCCTTGGCGGCCCCCGCAGCCTGGTTGATGCTGGCCTGCTGCTCCCCTTCTGATTTCAGAATAGCGGCCCGCTTTTCCCGCTCGGCAGCCATTTGTTTTTCCATCGAGTCTTGCACGGTTTTGGAGGGTTGAATGTCCCTGACTTCCACGCGGGTGATCTTGATCCCCCAGGGATCTGTGGCCTCGTCCAGCTCTGTCAAAAGGCGAGCGTTGATCTCGGCGCGGGAGGAAAAGGTTTGATCCAAATCCATACGGCCAATTTCTGCCCGCAGAGCCGTCAGCACCAGGTTAATCAAAGCCCGCTGCACGTCCTCGACCGCATAGCGGGCCTTGATCATGTCGGTGATGCGCCAGTAGACCACCGCATCGGCCATCAAAGAGACGTTGTCGCTGGTGATGCACTGCTGAGGAGGCACATCCAACACCTTCTCGCGGATGGTTTCCCGGAACACAATCCTATCGATGGGGGGAAGAATAAAGTGCAATCCTGGGGTCAACTTGCGGTGAAACCTGCCTAAACGCTCTACCAGTGCCTCATATCCCTGGCTGATGATTTTGACCGAGTTGAACAGGTAGCCGATAAAGATCAGGGCAATGGCCGCTAAGATACCTGGCATAGGGCTTTCCTCCTGATGGGGAGTTCAGTCCCCATTCTAGACGGTTGCTAGACGGTTGTTGGGACTGCTCCCTTCACTTGGATCACGCCTCAACAGAAATGTGGTGGACTCAGCAGGATAAGCAGTCCTCGGAACATATAGAGTTTCTTAAGATTTTTCAGGCCGCAGCCAACGACCTGAGATCACCCGGCAAAAAGCTCGTGAGGGGATCCCGTCCATGAAACTGAGCAGCAGGAATCTAGAAGTTGCTTTGAACAAAATCTATGACGTGATCGTGGCCGGAGGAGGAGCAGGGGGACTATCGGCGGCAATCTATCTGGCCCGTTACGGACTGAGTTGCCTGGTGGTGGAGAAGGGCAGAGGCCGATCTTTTTGGATGCAGGATTTGCGCAATTATCTGGGCTTGCCCCCGACCACTCCAGGGCGAGAGCTGTTGCGCCAGGGAACAGAGCATGCCCTCAGCTTGGGGGTAGATTACCTGCGCGGTTTTGTGGAAGATGCCACCGATGAGGGAGACCTTTTTGCAGTCAAGGTCAAGGTGGGAAAAATGAACAGCCTCTACCCCGTTTTTCGGAGCAAATATTTGATCGCGGCAACCGGCATTATGGATTACTTGCCCCAGTTGTCGGATATGCAGAATGTTTACGACTACGCGGGCTATTCACTGCATGTCTGTATGATCTGCGATGGCTACGAAATGCGGGATCAGAAGGCGGTGTTGATCGTCAATTCAGAAGATCGGATCAATACAGCTTTTGTCCTCAACTGGTTTACACCCTATATCTCGGTGTTGACCCACGGCCTCTGCTCGGTCGGCCCCGACATGCGCAAAAAACTAGCGGATCATGGCTACCCACTCTACGAAACTCCCATTCGTCGTTTTTGGGGAGAAAACCATCAATTGCAGGGTGTGGAGCTGGAAGATGGCACCTACATCGAAGCGACCACCGGCTTGGTGGCGATGGGAGCCAAATACCACAATGCTTATTTGAAAGGGATCCCCGGCTTGAAATGGCAAGGGGAAAACCTGCTAACCGACGAGTGGTGTCGCACTGCTCATCCGCGGCTGTTTGCACTGGGCGATTTGAAGCAGGGCCTGAACCAAGTGTCGATTGCGGTTGCCGATGGCACCCTAGCTGCCACAGCCATTTGGCGGGACATCCGACGGGCCTCACCTGCACGTAAATGGGAAGAGCGCCTGCTCTCGCCACCTGGGATCCCAGGGCCTTCCGGATCCTCACTAAATTGATGGGCTCTATCGAGCTTGGGTGGCTTCTGTCCTATGATTGGTTGCGAAGGATTAAGCCATTCCATGCACTCTCTGAAAGCGTTGAAAGCGTTGATATTTTGCCTAGCCTTCCTACTGGTTGGACTGATCTACTACTGCACGGTAGAGGCCCAGCCTCTTTTTGAGCTGAACCTGACGGCCACCTCGGAATACAACCTCATTCTCCCCATTGAAAGCATTCGGGTGGTGCGCGGCGCCAATCCCCAAGATTTGCTCATTTATCTATCAGCTCCTTCGGCAGCCTGGATCCATCAAGAAGAGGTGAACGGGCATTATGTGATCGACATCCCCTACGGAGTCATTACCCATACAACAACCGTCGAGGTCGCTTCGGATCTGCCCTATCGGCTGAGCTGGGGCAACCAAAATGAGCAGACGGGGCGACTGTTGATTACCCCTGCTCCCGCTCATGTGCAGGTGTTTCTGCAGCATGGCTGGATCCCGGATCCCGACTTTCTCGATCCGGCAGAAAATACTCAACCTTTGCAACTGCCTTTAGAAGAAGTGCTGGGGCCTTTACTGGAAGTGCCACCTCGTTCTGCCTTTCTGACCATTGATGATGGCCCCTGGCCTCAGTCTACCCCCCGACTTTTACAGGTTTTGGATGATCTTCAGATCCCGGCCACTTTCTTTGTTATTGGCACCCACGTTTCCCGATTTCCAGAATTGGCTCAATCGATTCAGGCCCATCACCACACCCTAGCCAATCATACTTTTACCCACGATTATCAACGTCTCTACGGAAGCAATGAGCTGTTTTATGCTGAGGTGGATCAGACAACCCAACTGCTCAAAGCGTTGAACTTAGATCCCCAACTGGTTGTTCGCCCACCGGGAGGTTTTCGCCTAGATTCTGCTTTGCGTCGCTCTCTGGAGCAGGCAGGATATCGAGTTCTTTACTGGAACATGAGCCCGGAAGATGCTTACGCGGGCCAAAGCGCAGCCCAACTTTTGGAGCGTGTTCGAGCTCAGTTGCCGGCGATCCAGGCTTCCGATCAGCCCCTGGTTTTGCTGCTCCACGATCGCTGGCCCCACACCGCAGAGGCCCTGCCGGATATCGTCGCTGCCATTCAAGAGGCGGGCTATCGCTTTTTGCCTTGGCCGGCCTTCAGGGATCCCGTTTGAAGGGCGAGTTTCTCGTTGGCTGAGGCAGGGGTTTCCCGGTTTGAGGACTCAGATCCGCCTTCGCCCACCGGGATCGCATAGCGATAACGGCAGCCCGTACCTTGACAACCCTTTCCCCAAGTAGCACATTGAAAGTTCACAGGACTTGGCTGCGGGCCGAGAAAGATGAGCGAGAGGACATTATTCGATAAGGTGTGGGATGCCCATACGGTGCGGATTTTGCCCTCTGGGCAGACGCAGTTGTTCATCGGCCTGCACCTGATCCACGAGGTGACCAGCCCGCAGGCTTTTGCCATGCTGCGGGAGCGCCATCTGCCGGTTCTGTTTCCCGAGCGGACGGTGGCCACAGTGGATCACATCATTCCCACCGACAACCGGGCACGGCCTTTTGCGGATCCCTTAGCGGAGGAGATGATCCAGGAACTGGAGCGCAATTGTCGGCAATACGGCATCCGTTTCTACAACAGTGGCTCCGGTCGGCAGGGGATCGTGCATGTGATTGCCCCGGAGCAGGGGTTAACTCTGCCGGGGATGACCATTGCCTGTGGGGACAGCCACACCTCTACCCACGGGGCCTTTGGGGCCATTGCCTTTGGGATCGGCACCAGCCAGGTGCGGGATGTATTGGCCACCCAAACCTTGGCCTTGTCCAAGCTCAAGGTGCGCCGCATTGAGATCCAGGGCAAGCTGGGGCCGGGAGTCTACGCCAAGGACGTGATCCTGCACATCATCTGCAAGCTGGGGGTCAAAGGCGGGGTGGGCTACGCCTACGAGTACGGGGGCAGTGCCATCGAAGCCATGAGCATGGAAGAGCGCATGACCCTCTGCAACATGTCCATCGAGGGAGGAGCCCGCTGTGGCTACGTCAACCCCGATGCGGTGACCTTTGAGTATTTGCGGGGGCGAGAGTTTGCCCCACAGGGATCGGATTGGGAAGAGGCGGTAGCCTGGTGGAGAAGCCTGGCCAGCGATGGCGATGCCCGCTACGACGATGTGGTGGTCTTCCAGGCCGCAGATATTGCGCCGACGGTTACTTGGGGGATCACCCCCGGCCAAGGGATTGGGGTGGATGAGCGGATCCCTGCCCCCGAGGATCTGCCGGAAAGCGAGCGGGAACTGGCCAAAGAGGCCTACGCCTACATGGACTTGCAGCCAGGGGATCCCATCGTGGGGACACCGGTGGATGTCTGCTTCATCGGCAGTTGCACCAATGGCCGCTTGAGCGACCTGCGGGAGGCAGCCAAGATTGCCAAGGGGCGGCGGGTGGCCCCAGGGGTGAAGGCGTTTGTGGTGCCCGGCTCAGAACGGGTAAAGCAGGAAGCAGAACAGGAGGGCTTGCGGGAGATCTTCGAGGCGGCAGGGTTTGAGTGGCGGGATCCCGGTTGCTCCATGTGTTTGGCGATGAACCCGGATCGGCTGGTGGGGCGCCAGATCAGCGCCTCTTCTTCCAACCGCAACTTCAAGGGCCGCCAGGGATCCCCCAGCGGGCGTACTCTGCTCATGAGCCCGGCTATGGTGGCCGCAGCGGCAGTCAGCGGCAAGGTGGTGGATGTGCGGACACTGCTTTAACCAACCGTCTCTCAGGCATAGCGGGGACTGGATTTGAACCAGTGACCTTCGGGTTATGAGCCCGACGAGCTACCAGGCTGCTCTACCCCGCGGCGCTTTTCTAGCCTAGCTTGTTCTCGGGCCAACCGGCAAGCCTACGCCTAAGTTTCGCCCTTTTGTGTGGGTATTGTCTTCGGGGATCCCCGTCGCACCTGGATGAGCTGGGCGGTGATGCTGATGGCAATCTCGGCGGGGGTTTCGGCGTGGATCTCCAGGCCAATGGGGGCAAAGAGCCGAGTAAACTACCCGACCCTGACTGCTTCGCAGTACGGGGCGGGCTTTCGGTAGCCCTGCAGTTGGCAAGCCAACCACGGGCCTCTAGGCTGGTTTACGACAGCCCCAAGCTTGGCAATCATGTTGGCCCCATTCCAGTCCGCATCCCCTTCCCATCCACAGTGCCCACACTTGAACTGCTTCCCACTGCGATAGGATTGCGTAGGATCGGGATGAATGTGCAAACACCGGTGGCAGGTCTGCGACGTGTAGGCAGGCGGCACCAGAATCAAGGTAACCCCTGCACGCAGAGCCTTGTATTCCAGAAACTGCCTCAGCTGGTAGAACGCCCAACTGTTGGCCCTGCGCCGTTCAGCTTTGCTGCGTGGCTGTTGATTGACCCTTTCCCGGATCCCTGTCAAGTCTTCCAGAGCAATAGCGCTGTTTGTGGCTTTTGCCCTAGAGACAATAGCTTTAGAGATGCGATGATTGACCCACGTTTGAAAGCGTCTCTCCTTGCCAGACAG
>NZ_JANSIN010000038.1:0-25111 GCF_047462115.1 Synechococcus sp. R50.1
GGGCAACCTGACACGGTAAGTGCTGTCGCAGAACCAGGAACCAGAATCCCCTGCCTTTAGGCAGGGGAGTATGTCAAATCCCCAAAGAGACTCACCGAGCCGTGAAGCGCATCCTGTTGGAATCGGATCAAGATCTTTCGGAGCTGATCGAGGCGCTGCTCAGCCAGTGGCTGCGTTCTCAGTCGGGAAAGGTCTGAACATCAGGGAAGAGGGGCATTGCCAGACCCCACAGCCGCTCAGGGATCCCGCTGTCGGGGATCGGAGGGAGCACACAGATTCCAGATCAGAACCAGATTAAGAATAAGATGAAGGGGCGTGAGGCAGGGATCCCCGAACGCGAGGTGGGGCCGTTCGCAATAGCGGGACGGAGTCCTTGGGCAAGTTGCGCGAGGGGAAGTCTGCGTTGGGAGGACGTCACGCTCTTTCAGGGGTAAAGGGATCCTTTATGCAAGCCATCACCTTGCTCGGCTCCACCGGCTCGATTGGCACCCAAACTCTGGACTTGGTGGCCCAGTATCCGGAGCGTTTTCAGGTTGTTGGCCTGACCAGCTACAGCAACGTCGCCCTCTTGGCCGAGCAGGTGCGGCGGTTTCGGCCCCAGATGGTTGCCATTGGCCGGGAGGAGCTGCTGCCGGAGCTGCGGTCGCTGCTGACGGGGATCCGACCGCTGCCGGAGTTGGTGGCCGGAACGGAGGGGCTGTGTCAGGTGGCGGCTCACCCGGCGGCCCAGCGGGTGGTGACGGGGATCGTCGGCTGCGCCGGTTTGTTGCCAACCCTGGCGGCCATCCGTGCCGGCAAAGACATTGCCCTGGCCAACAAAGAAACCCTGGTGGCAGGGGGGCCGGTGGTGCTGCCCTTGGTGCGGCAGTACGGGGTGAACCTGATCCCCGTCGACTCTGAGCATTCGGCCATTTTCCAGTGTTTACAGGGGGTGCCCGCGGGATCCCTGCGAAGAATCCTGTTGACTGCCTCGGGTGGCGCCTTTCGGGATTGGCCTGCCGAAAAATTGGATCAGGTCACCCTGGCCGATGCCCTCAAGCATCCCAATTGGGTGATGGGGCGCAAAATCACCATCGACTCGGCTACCCTAATGAACAAGGGCCTGGAGGTGATCGAGGCCCACTGGCTCTTCGGCCTGGACTACGACCACATCGACATCCTCATCCACCCGCAGAGCATTGTCCACTCCCTGATCGAGCTGGCCGATACCTCGGTTCTGGCCCAGTTGGGCTGGCCGGACATGCACCTGCCCATCCTCTACGGCCTCAGTTGGCCGGAACGCCTGGCCACCCCCTGGGATCCCCTCGATTTGGTCAAGCTGGGATCCCTCACCTTTAAGGCTCCGGATCACCGCAAGTACCCCTGCATGGAGTTGGCCTATGCCGCTGGACGGAGGGGGGGAACGCTGCCGGCAGTGTTGAATGCGGCCAACGAAGCGGCGGTGGCCCTGTTCTTGCAGGAGCGCATCCGTTTTTTGGATATTCCCCGTCTCTTGGAGCGGGTTTGTGAGCGGCATCAAGTCATTGCCGATCCCAGCCTGGAGGACATTTTGCAGGCAGATGCCTGGGCACGGCGGGAAACGGCGCAACTGGCCCAGCAAGCCCCGGCTCAGGTTCTGGTCTGATCCCCACCGGGGGGATCCGGCTGAACGCTAGAGTGGAAGAGGATGCAGGGAGCAAGTGAGTGACCGGATCGGGATCCCATCTCCGACAGTTGGCCCATTATCTGCGCCCCTATCGACGACAGGTGGGGTTGGGCATTGGATCCCTGCTCCTGGTCAATGGCCTGGGGGTGTTCCTGCCCTGGTACGTCAAGCTGGTCATCGATGACCTCAGCCAGAACCTGGCCACTTTGTCGGCCCGGCGCATTGCCCTTTACGCCTTGACGGTGCTGGTCGTCTCCAGCCTGATGATGGGCATTCGCATTGCCTCGCGGGTGTGGATGTTTGGGGTGGGACGGCAGGTGGAGTTTCACCTCAAGCAAGCCATCTTCGAGCATTTGCTCACCCTGCAGCCTTCCTACTTTGCCCAGCAGACCATCGGGGACATTCTCACCTGCATCACCAGCGATGTGGAAAACATCCGCCGCCTGTTGGGGTTCGCCCTACTCAATTTGGCCAACACGATCTTTGCCTATGCCACCACCTTGCCCGCCATGTTTGGCATCGAGCCCCGTCTGAGCACCTTGGCGCTGTCGGTGTTTCCGGTGATGTTGGTGCTGGTGAAGTTGAGCAGCAACCGCCTGCAGCAGGAGCAGCTCCAGGTGCAGCAGGAGTTGGCGGATCTGAGCGATCTCATTCAAGAGGACCTGAACGGCATTGCCCTGATCAAGGTGTACAGCCAGGAACAGCACGAGCAGCGGGAGTTTCGCCGCCAGAACCAGCGGCTGCTGCAGGCCAATTTGCGCTTGGCCCTCACTCGCAACTTGCTCTTCCCTTCTTTGGTGGCGCTGGTCAGCCTCAGTTTGTTGCTGCTGCTGGCGGTGGGGGGGCCGCAGATTGCGGCAGGGACGCTGACCATCGGGGATTTTTCGGCCCTCACCCTCTACGTGGAACGGTTGGTATTTCCCACCGCCCTGCTGGGCTTCACCATCACGGCCTACCAGCGGGGGCAGGTCAGCTTGGAGCGGATCGATGCTCTGTTGGGGGTAGAACCCACCATCCGAGACGCCCCAGGCGCTTTGCCGTTGCCTCTGGAGAGGGTGCAGGGTCGCCTCGAGGCCAGAGGTCTCGCGTTTGCCTTCGCCGGCCCTGCGGCAGCTCCGGCTCTAGAGGATTTGCACTTTTGCATAGAACCGGGCCAGATGGTGGCGGTGGTGGGGCCGATTGGGGCGGGCAAGTCCACTCTGGCCAATGCCCTGCCTCGGCTGCTGGAGATCCAGCCGGGGCAACTGTTTTTGGATGGGCAGGATATCACCCAGATTCAACTGGGATCCCTGCGCCGGGCCATTGCCTATGTGCCCCAGGAGAGCTTCCTGTTCAGCGCCACGGTTCGGGACAACATCCGCTACGGCAAGCCAGATGCCGAAGATTGGGAGGTGGAATGGGCTGCCAAAGCCGCCCACATCCACGCCGAGATCCTCAACTTCCCCAACGGCTACGACACTCTGGTGGGAGAGCGGGGCATCACCCTCTCCGGTGGCCAGCGACAGCGGGTGGCCTTGGCTCGGGCTTTACTGGTGGATGCTCCCATCTTGATCCTGGATGACTCTCTCTCCAGTGTGGATAACCAGACGGCCCAAGCCATCCTCCGCCATCTGCGCCAGACCACGGCCCAGAAAACGGTGATCTTCATCACCCATCGCCTCACGGCTGCGGTGGAAGCCGATCAGATTTGGGTGATGGACAGGGGCCGCCTCGTGCAGAAGGGATCCCATGCCGAATTGCTGGCGGACGAGAAGGGCCTCTATGCTTCCCTGTGGGCCAAGCAGAAGCTGGAGGAGATACTGGCCTGATTTCTTCACCCCTGGCTCCTCTCCCAAGGTAAAGAGGGGATCTCGCTGGCGCTCTGGTCGGAAAGGGGGTTGAGCGGCTACCGTAAGCTGCAAAGCAGGGAGGAGTGGTGGAATGGAGACTGTTGGGATTGTTCGCGCTAGGGGTGCGGAGCGCCCTCTGTGGGAATTGCTCAGCCAAGCCGGGATCCAGCCCCGATTGGCCCAGGGATCCTTGGAGGGGGTGCAAGTTTGGAGCCTGTGTGCCGACTCCCGCCAGGTGCAGGCCGGGGATCTCTTTCTGGGGATGCCGGGATCCCGCGTGGATGGGGGTTGCTTCGTGGCCCAGGCCCTGGCGGCAGGGGCGGTGGCCGCCCTGATCTCCCAGGAGGCGTGGGAGAGCTTGTCTTCTCAGGAGTTGCTGTCGCAGCAGCCTATCCTGCTTATGCCGCGCGAGGCTCTCCCCAAGGCCGTGGCCCAGGTGGCGGCGGCTTTCTATGGTTTTCCCGCCCGTCAACTGACCTTGGTGGGGGTAACGGGCACCAACGGCAAAACCACCACCACCCATCTCATTGAACATTTGGTGCAGGCTGCCGGTCGCTCCACCGCTTTGCTGGGCACTCTGTACAACCGCTGGCCGGGCCACAGCGAAGTTGCTCCCCACACCACCCTTTTTCCGCCTGAACTGCAGCGCAGCCTCAGGGAAGCCCAGAGAGCCGGGGCGGAGGTGGCGGTGATGGAGGTGAGCTCCCATGCTCTCGCTCAAGATCGGGTGTGGGGATGTTCCTTTGCCGCTGCCGTCTGGACCAACCTCACCCAGGATCACCTGGACTTTCACCAGACGCTGGAGAACTACTGGCAGGCCAAGGCCACCCTCTTCCGACAGGAATATCTCCAAGGGCGGGCGGTGATCAACGCCGACGATGCTGGGGGACGGCGGCTCTTGCAAGCCATTCGGCCCGATCTGCAGCCCTGGGCCTACTCGCTGCAGCCCCTGCAGGGGATCCCCGGCCTCTGGCCCGGCCAAGTTCAACTGCGCCCCACCGGCCTGAGCGCGACCCTGCACACCCCTGCGGGCACGTTTGCCGTGGAGGCCCCCCTGGTGGGATCCTTCAACCTGGCCAACTTGCTGGCGGCGGTGGGGGTGGCGCTGCACTTGGGGATACCGGTGGAGACCATCCAGTCGGCTCTGCCCCATTTTCCAGGGGTGCCGGGGCGGGTGGAGCGGGTGACCCTGCCGGGGCAGGATATCGCGGTGATTGTGGACTATGCCCACACCCCCGACGGGCTGGAAAACCTGCTCAAGGCCCTGCGCTCCCAGGTGCAAGGTCAGCTTATCTGTGTCTTTGGCTGTGGGGGGGATCGGGATCGGGGCAAACGACCGCAGATGGGACGCATTGCCGCCACCTGGGCAGATCAGGTGATTGTTACTTCCGACAACCCCCGCACCGAAGATCCCCAGCAGATCCTACGGGATATTCTGGCCGGGATCCCTGGATCCCCCAGGGCGGTGGAGGTGGATCGGCGGCAGGCCATTCGCCTGGCCATCCTCGAAGCGCGGCCAGGGGATACAGTGGTGATCGCCGGCAAAGGCCACGAAGACTACCAAATCCTGGGCACCGAGAAGGTTCACTTCGACGACCGGGAAGAAGCCCGTGCCGCCCTGGCCCTGCGCCTGAACAGCCATAGCCCCTCCCGATAAACTCCTCTCTCTCTTCGGAAGAGGGGCTGGGGGTGAGGATTGCCAACAGCAAGTCAAAAGGCTTACAGTTGCCCACATGGGCTACCTAAAGATGGGCTAGACTCAGTACAACGAGAAGCACAAGCCCTATGCCTTCTTCTTCCGTGGATGTTCGCGAGCTACCCCTGTTTCCCTTGCCGGAGGTGGTACTGTTTCCGGGCCGCCCTCTGCCGCTGCACATATTCGAGTACCGCTACCGCATGATGATCAACACCATCCTGGAGACGGATCGCCGCTTTGGGGTGCTGATGTTCAATCCCCAGACGGGATCCCCGGTGCGGGTAGGGTGTTGTGCTGAGGTGTTGCAGGTGCAGCGCTTGCCGGATGACCGTATGGACATTTTGACCTTGGGGCAGCAGCGCTTCCGCGTCTTGGATTACGTGCGGGAAAAACCCTTCCGGGTGGGGCTGGTGGAATGGATTGAGGATGAGCCGACCACCCCTTCCGATGACCTGCAGGGCTGGGTGCGCCAGGTTACCACTCTCCTTCAGGATGTGGTGCGTCTCTCGGGCAAGCTGATGGAGCGGGATGCAGAGTTGCCGGAGCAGCTCCCCACCACTCCCATAGAATTGTCCTACTGGGTGGCCAGCCACTTTCATGGAGCCCCCCAAGAGCAGCAAGCTCTGCTGGAAATGGTCAGTACCGAAAGCCGGCTGCGCCGGGAAGCCGAAATTCTTGAGTCCACCCGCAAGCACTTGGCCGCCCGCACGGCCCTCAAGGATCTGTTCACGGAAATTTCCTGAGGTTCCTGTCAGTTGGTCAGGTCTGCTCCCATCTGTTCTGGTGGCTCTTGTGGACCTTTCCAGAGAGTGCCCTTTGCCTTTCTCGACCAGGCAGAGCAGAATGCTTCCCCCGGAAAGGTTGGGTATTTCTTGAGGATCCCTTCCCCGTTTTTCATGGCCTACGCTCGCCGCTACTTGCGCTTTCCCTCTCAGATCTTGGGCCGGGAAATGGAGATGCTCCACTTCGGGCATCACGGCTACCCGCTGATCTGTCTGCCCACCAGCAACGGGCGTTTTTTCGACTTGGAAGATCGCGGCATTATCGCCAGCCTCAGCCATCATCTGGAACAGGGCTATTTGCAGGCTTTTTGCGTGGAAACCCTGGATTGGGAGACCTTTTTCAACCGCGAGCTGGACTTGCCCCAACGTCGGGATCGTTGGCTGTTGTTGGAGCAGCACTGGGTAGAAGAGCTGATCCCCTATGCCAAAGCGGAAGCGCAAAATGAGTTTTTGGTAGTGGCCGGTTTTTCCCTGGGGGCTACCCATGCGGTCAACCTCACCTGTCGGCACCCCGGCTTGGTGCGCCGTTGCTTGGCCCTGGGGGGGCCCTACGATGTGGCGGCTCTCGGCTCCATCACCGGCTGGGATCCCCAACGGGCAGAGCAGGAGCTGTATTTCATCAACCCGCTGGCTTATATGTCCAACATGAGCCGGCAACTCTGGGATCACTTGGGCGGGCGCAACACCGAGCTGAAGCTGCTCACCGCTCGCCACGACCACTGCCTCAGCGACAACCTGCGTCTGGCGGAAGTGCTTAGCCGCAACAACATCCCCCATCAACTGGAGGTATGGGAGGGGAATCACGATTGGCCCACTTGGCAAGCGCAAATCCGCGCCTTCGCGTAGGATCCCTTGCAGGGAATAGCTTTTGACGAGAGAGCTTTGATGATTGAAGACTATTGGGTTGGCAGCCTGCACTTCAGCGAGCCTTTTGGGGACGATACTCTGGCCCGCCTCAACGCACTTCCCCCTGTTCAAGCTCGCAACGGCCAAACTTACAAGATCCGGGCCGAACATGTCACCATTCATGAGGTGAACCTGGATTACCGCACCAAGTATCGCTTGATCCTGGATCGCTTCAGCTACCTTTACCCCCAAGCCATCGGCCTATTCATGGGCTTTGCCTTTCGGGGGGTTTACCTCATCAACAACCCCTTTAGCTTTTATTACTACCTGCGCAACAAAGATGCTGCCTACATGGTGGTCAAAGAGCTGGGGATCTCCATCCCCAAAACTTACATTCTGCCCCCTAAAGAAGCCCCTGCATTGAAAGCAGAGGACTTTAAGTATCATAAGTTTTTCGATTGGCAGGGGATGGCAGAAGACCTGGGCTGGCCAATGGTGATCAAGCCGGCGGAGGGGCGAGAGGCCATTGGAGTAGAAATAGCCCACAACATGGAGCAGCTCCTCTATTTTTACGACCGCTCTGGATCTCAGGTGATGATGATCCAAGAGAAGGTCAAAACCCCTTACCCTTGGCAGATTCGCGCCCTCTGCATTGGCCGAAAGATCATTCCGATCAAGTATATCTTTCGCAAGTTCGATGCCAGCGAATATCTGTTTGATCCAGAATTTCTTACCCCGGAAATGGGCCAGAAAGTCATCAATACCTGTCGGATTATCAATCGAGTTTTGGGCTATGAAATGAACTCGGTGGAGCTATTCATCGACGAGCAGGGAGAGCTGCAGGCCATCGACTTTAACAATCCGGTGCCCGATGGGCGGCTCAAGGCTTTGGGAGAGATCTTCTACAACGATTACCAGCAGGCCCTTTGCGATTTGGTCTTGGACATCGTGCGGGAACAGCGTCCTTTCGACTTCCTGCCCCCAGATATCAACCGCTTTGCCCACATTGCCCGACGGGCCGATCTCACCCGCGAGCAGAAGTTTCAGATGGCTTTGGAATTGGCCAACCGTTACTACGAGCCCAGGGATCCCGATTAAAATCAAACCAGAACCCAAAAGTGTGGTTTTCCGCCGGAGAAGTTGTGGACGGGCAAAGGAGCAGCAGCGTGGTTTCCGACCCCGCTTCAGGGTGGTACGTGATCAAGCAGGCGCAGGGATCCTGCCAGGTGCTGCATTTGGCGGCGTTGAGTCGGCAAGAGCATTGGGGGCCTTTTCCCAGCCAAGCTGAGGCGATTGGGCGGCGGGTTGGTCTGATCCAGGCAGGCAAATGTCAACCGGGTTGAAATGGCGCTGGTGCCACGATATTCGCGAGATCCCAGCAGGGGCCTGGCACGCCTTGCAAACGGAGCGCACCTCTCCTTTTTTGGAATACGAATGGTTGCACAGCCTAGAGAGCTCAGGTTGTGCCAGCCGCAGGACGGGGTGGCTGCCCTGTCACCTGTTGGTGGAGGCGGACGGCCAGTTGGTTGCTGCTGCCCCCTTGTATTTGAAAAGCCACAGCCAGGGAGAGTTTGTCTTTGACCAAGAATGGGCTGCAGTTGCCGGCCAATTGGGGGAACGCTACTACCCGAAGTTAATCGGCATGGCCCCCTTCACCCCGGCCACGGGCTATCGCATCCTCGTCCATCCCGAGTATTCGGAAGCAGAGGTGTGGTCGTTGATGCTGGCAGCCATTGATCGGTTTTGCCAAGAAAAAGATATTTCGGTATTTAGCTTGCTTTATGTGGATCTGGACTGGCGGACTCAACTGGAATCGGATGGATTTACGCCCCGGATCACCCACAACTACCAGTGGCACAACCCCGGCTACCGCTCTTACGAAGACTTTTTGAGCCAGTTCAATGCCAACCAGCGGCGCAACATCAAGCGAGAGCGGGCTGCAATGGAAAAAAGCGGCCTAGAACTCAAGATTTACACAGGAGAGGAGATCACGCCCCGCCTGTTGTCTCTCATGTACGACTTTTACAGCAACACCTGCGCCCAATTTTGGAACTGGAGCAAATATCTCAATCGCCGCTTTTTCGAGTCTCTCTATCCCAACTATCGGGAGCGAGTTGTGCTGGTGGCCGGGGAACGGAATGCAGAAATTGTGGGGATGTCTTTTTGTATTCGTAAGGGAGATCGCCTGTTCGGGCGCTACTGGGGTTGTCGGGAGGAGGTGAAGTTTTTGCACTTTAACGTTTGCTATTACGAGCCCATTGCCCTCGCCATCCGGGAAGGGATCCGCAACTTTGATCCCGGCGCAGGGGGATCCCATAAGATCCGACGGGGATTTCCGGCCACGCCTGTGTACAGCTACCACCGCTTCTATAGCCGAAGGCTGCAACAGGTTTTGGTGCCCTACCTGAACCGGGTTAACCCTCTCATGTTGGCCGAGCTGGAGAATGTGAATCAAAACGAGGTTCCTTTTCGAGAAGATGTTTTGCCTTCTCTATCTGCTTTGACCAAGGAGTGAACCACTTCATTGGATGGGGTTTTCAATCCCGTAAGCAGTTGGCGGCTGACATGCTTTTTGCCCTGCTACAGCTTTTTCCGGCAATGCTGACTCCAGCCAACACGACCTGACCTATGGTTATAGTTATTTCGAATTTCGGCGAAACAGCCTAATGGAACATCCGATCCCTTCCGTCCTTCCTGATCCCGTCAAACCTGGGGATCTTTTGATGTTGGAGATCACGGCCCTGACCCCCCAGGGAGATGGCATTGCCCACACAGTAGGACTTGGACAAGGGCGAGTGGTGTTTGTGTCCCAGGCGGTGCCCGGGGATCAGGTGGTGGCCCAAATAACCGAGATCAAGCGCAACTACTTGGTCGGGCGAATTCGGTCGCTGATTTCTCCCTCTCCCCAACGGGTGCGACCAGCCTGCATTGTGGCGGACAAATGTGGTGGCTGCCAATGGCAACATGTCAGCTATGCCCAGCAATTGGCCACCAAGCAGCAAATCCTCAGGGATGCACTGGAGCGGATTGGCGGTCTGACTCTGCCGCAGCCTGTCCCTATTTTGGGATCCCGGCAGCCGCTGCGCTATCGCAACAAGGTCACCTACCCCATGGCCAAACCGGAGGGCCAGCCATTGCGCATGGGCTACTACCAACGGGGCAGCCACCGCTTGGTGAACCTCAACCAATGCCCCGTGCAAGATGAGCGGCTGGACGTGTTCCTGAGGGAAATCAAGCGCGATCTTCAAGAGACGGGCTGGAGTGTGTATGACGAAAGTCGTCACCAGGGTCATCTCCGCCACTTGGGTTTGCGCATCGGTCGCCGCACCCGCGAGGTGCTTCTTACCTTGGTCAGTTGCAGTCGTCGCCTGCCCCATCTGGAAAGCTGGGCCGAACGCTGGATGCAGCGCTACCCCGACCTGGTGGGGGTCTGTCTCAATCTCAACTCGGCTCGTACCAATGCCATCTTCGGCCCGGAGACTGAGGTCATTGCCGGTCGAGGGGCTCTGCGGGAGGAATTTGCCGGTTTTTCCCTCTGGATCGACAGCACCTCTTTCTTCCAGGTCAACACAGAGCAAGCAGAAGCCTTTTTCACCTGGATAGCCGACCAACTGAACCTGCGGGGAGAGGAAACCATCCTGGATGCCTACTGTGGCATCGGCACCTTAACCTTGCTGCTGGCGCAACGGGCGAAACGGGCGATGGGGGTGGAAGCTTTGCCGGAAGCGGTGGCCCAAGCCCGCTACAATGCCCAGTTCAACGGTATCGCCTCAGCCCAATTTTTCGAGGGCACGGTGGAACAGGTTTTGCCAACCCTGCCCCCTGCCGACATTGTGGTGCTGGATCCGCCGCGGCGCGGCTGCGACCGCCAAGTGCTCGAGACCTTAAAGCTGCGGCGACCACCGCGCATCGTTTACATTAGCTGTCACCCTGCCACTTTGGCGCGAGACTTACAGGTCTTATTGGCAGAGGGCTCCTATCGCCTCACCCAATGGCGGGCGGCTGACTTCTTTCCCCAAACCGGGCACGTGGAGGGGGTGGCCTTTCTGGAGCGAGTTTGAATTGGAAAGGATCACGCACCTTGGCAAGACCTCAGTCGCCCAGCACTGTGCAGCGGAGCAAAAGATACAGTCGTTTCGCCTATTTCCTTTCTTCCCTTGAGAGAGGGGCCAGGGGTGGTCGCGTTGGCGGCGCGGAGCGCTTGGGAGCGGATTCACCGGTTGGGAAAGCGCACCGTCGAGGGGCCGCAAATGCTAACGTCGGAGTAGGGATCTTCCGGCCTAGCAAGGGATCCCGTTACCCTGGTTTTTGGCTTTTTCTCCGAGATCTGGATGTTAAGAGCTGGAATTGTCGGCCTGCCCAACGTAGGCAAATCCACTTTGTTCAACGCCCTCTGTGAAAACGCCAAAGCCGAGGCGGCCAACTTTCCCTTCTGCACCATTGAGCCGAATGTGGGGCGGGTGGCAGTGCCCGATGAGCGCCTACAGGTGCTGGCCAAGATCAGCGGTTCTGCCGAGATCATCCCCAGCCAAATCGAGTTTGTGGATATTGCCGGGCTGGTGGCCGGAGCCAGCAAAGGGGAGGGTCTGGGCAACCAGTTTCTCTCCCACATTCGCCAGGTGGACGCCGTGGTGCATGTGGTGCGCTGCTTCCAGGACGAGAACATTGTGCATGTGGCCGGATCGGTGGATCCCTTGCGGGATATCGGGGTGATCAACCTGGAGCTGGCCCTGGCGGATCTGGCCCAGATCGAGCGGCGCATGGAGCGGGTGCGCAAGCAGGCCAAGTCCGACAAAACCGCCCAACTGGAGTTGCAGGCTTTGGAACAGTTGCAGGCCGCTTTGGACGAGGGCAAGCCGGCTCGCCTGGTACCCCTCAGCCCAGAAGAAGAGCAGTTGATCAAAGGGTTGGGGCTGCTCACCCGCAAAAAAGTCATCTACGCCGCCAATGTGGCGGAAACGGATCTGGCCAGCGGCAATGCCTGGGTGGAGCAGGTGCGGCAATTTGCCGAGGCGGAAGGGGCAGGTGTGGTGGTGGTCTCAGCCCAGGTGGAGGCGGAACTGGTGGAGCTACCCCCCGACGAGCGACAGGCCTATCTGGATTCGTTGGGGGTGAAAGAAGGCGGGCTGAAATCCCTCATCCGGGCCACCTACGAGCTGTTGGGCTTGCGCACCTACTTTACCTCTGGCCCCAAAGAAACCCGCGCTTGGACGATCCCCGTCGGAGCTACAGCTCCTCAGGCAGCCGGGGTGATCCACTCCGATTTTGAGCGGGGCTTCATCCGGGCCGAGACGGTGGCCTATGCCGATCTGGTGGCGGCGGGATCCCTGAATGCCGCCAAAGAAAAGGGCCTGCTGCGCAGCGAAGGCAAAGACTACGTCGTCCAGGAAGGGGACGTGATGCACTTCCGCTTCAATGTCTAGTTCCCTATCCTCCTGCATCTCTCAGGCAAGCTGGGTTTTCTCAGAAACTGAAGACTTGCTCCCTGTCTTTAGGCAAAAAGACTTAACCCGCCCTGGACAAGGGATCCCAGCGCAGCTCCGGCTGGGTCTGAGAGGGGGCCTTTTCCTAAGAAAACGGTTGACGCTGTAACGAAACATCACAATAATTGGACTAGATAAACAAATGTTTTAGGGATGTATTGATGGATCTGCTGCAATACGGCCCGATGGCCTGGGTTTACATGGCGATCTTTGCCTCTATCATTTGGTGTATTTGGGGTCGTTCGGAAGACGACATCATGTTCTAGCCAGAGCGGGAGAGCTTCCTCTGTCGGCGGGGGCCATTCCTTGCGCTTGAGCCGGCAGGGGCAGCCTTTCACCAATCGTGGCTCTGTAAGGACGTTGTAAAAAATTTTGTAGAATCCTGTTGGGCTTGCGCCAGCCTTGGGATTGACGGCAATACCATCCTAGGCAGTGGGAGACTTTTCCCCCTGCTTTTGCAACACGGCAGCCTGCAGCGGTTATGGGTGTTACCAGCTTGATCTCCCGACGTCCTCTGCCTGGGGCAGAACAGACGCCAGAGGGCTACCGTCTTTCTTGGCGGGGCGTTGGGGTGATGGGGGTGCTAAACGTTACCCCCGACAGCTTCAGCGATGGCGGCCAGTGGGGATCTGCAGAAGCGGCTGTGCAGGCAGCCAAAGCCATGGCAGCGGCAGGGGCCTTGATCGTGGATATTGGCGGCGAGTCCACCCGTCCGGGAGCGGAGCCGGTATCAGTGGAGGTGGAATGCGACCGAGTCTTGCCCGTGATCCGGGCCCTGGAAGGATCCGGGATCCCCATCAGCGTCGATACGCGCAGAACGGAGGTGGCGGCTGCGGCTTTGGCTGCCGGGGCGCACATCATCAACGATGTCAGCGGGCTGCGGGATCCCCAAATGATACAGGTCTGTGCCGAAAAGGGGGTGCCGGCGGTGATCATGCACATGCGGGGAGAGCCGCGCACCATGCAGCAGCAGACCGACTATGCTGACCTGGAGGGGGAGGTTTTCGGTTTTCTCAGGGAACAGGCAGAGCGGGCCCTGGCAGCGGGCGTGCCCAGCGTTGTTTTGGATCCGGGCTTAGGCTTTGCCAAAACTGCCGAGCAGAATGTAGTCCTGCTTAAAGCCCTACCGCGGCTGGTGGCCTACGGCTACCCGGTCTTGGTGGGGGCCTCCCGCAAAAGTTTTGTGGGCAAGCTTTCCGGCATTGCCGTACCTAATCAGCGAGACAGCGCCAGCGTGGCCGTGCACCTGTTTGCAGCCAGCCGGGGGGCTGCCCTGGTACGGGTTCACAACGTGCCGGCTCATGTTTCCGCCCTTGCCACTTGGGAAGCTCTGCACCATGACGCAGGGTAGGCTGGTGCTGCAGGGCCTCGTCTTTCATGCCTATCACGGCCACTGCCCGGAGGAAGCGGTTTTGGGTGGGCGTTTTGTGGTGGACGTGGAGATACGGCTTTCCCTAGCCGAGATCCAAGATGACCTCTCGCGCACGGTGGACTACGCCCAGGTGTACGAGAGGGTGCGGCAGGAGGTGACCGGCCAACGCTACCGCTTGGTCGAGACCTTGGCGGATCAGATCGCAGAGCGGCTGTGGCAGAGCTATCCCCAACTGGAGGCCCTAACTGTGCGGGTTCACAAGCCCCATGCTCCCCTGCCGGGGCTGTTCGAGGATGTTTACGTCGAGGTCGACCGCCGGCGAGCCGTAAGCAGGGCGGAAGCCTCATGAATCGTGACCTGGCCTATGTTGCCCTGGGAAGCAACCTGGGGGATCCGCTGCAGCAGTTGCGCTTGGCTGTGCAGAAGTTGCGCCGGTTGGGAGAGGTGGTGGCCTGTTCCAGTCTCTACCGCAGCCCAGCCCAAGGGGGGCCACCCGGACAGCCTGATTACCTCAATGCAGTGGTGGCCTTGGATCCCTTCCCCCCTTACCAGTCTCCCCTGGAGTTACTAAGGGCGCTGCTGGCCATCGAGCAGGAGGCAGGACGGGTGCGGCGCATCCGCTGGGAGGCCAGAACCCTGGATTTGGATCTGCTGGCCATGGGCAGCCGCATCCTGAACAGCCCTGAGCTGACGTTGCCCCACCCCCGCATGATGGAACGTGCTTTTGTCTTAGCTCCCTTGGGGGAGATCGCTCCCGACTGGCGTCACCCTGAGACCGGTGTGGGGGTCAAAGAGGCACTCATCAGTTTGGATCAGTCCTGGCTGGAGCGCACGACCCTCGGCTGGGAGTAAGAAAGAGTTTGGTAAGCTGGTTAGGGATTTCGGCAAAAGGGATCCCATGGACAGCCTCCAACTCTGGCAGCGCTACTGCGATTGGCTTTACTACCATCCCGGCCTGGAGATTTTCGTCGATATCAGCCGCATCCGTTTCACTCCCCCTCAGGTGGAAGCGCTACGGCCTCGCTTTGCCCAGGCTTTTGCCGATATGCAGGCTTTGGAGGCAGGAGCCATTGCCAACCCCGACGAAGGCCGCCAGGTGGGCCACTATTGGCTGCGGGCGCCCGAGCTGGCTCCCACCCCTGAAATCCGGCAGGCCATTCAGGATTCCATTGAGCGAGTGGAAACCTTTGCCGAAAAGATCCATCGCGGAACCATCCCGGCCAGCGGGGGGGGACGGTTCACCGAGCTGCTCTGCATCGGCATTGGCGGCTCAGCTCTGGGGCCGCAATTTGTGGCGGAGGCCCTGGCTCCGCTGCACCCCCCCCTGAACATCCACTTCATCGACAACACGGATCCCGACGGGTTTGACCGGGTGCTGGGGCGGCTGGCAGACCAACTGGGGCAAACCCTGGTGATCACCACCTCCAAATCCGGCGGCACCCCAGAGCCCCGCAATGGCTTGGTGGAGGTGAAGCTGGCCTACCAAAAGGCTGGGATCCCTTTTTCTGCCCATGCGGTGGCCATCACCGGCCCCGGCAGCCAATTGGAGCAGCAGGCGCGGCAGGAGGGGTGGTTGGAGGTCTTCCCCATCTTCGACTGGGTGGGGGGGCGCACCTCCGAAACGTCCCCGGTGGGCCTGTTGCCGGCAGCGTTGCAGGGCATTGATATCCGGGCCTTGCTGGCCGGGGCAGCCACCATGGATGAGGCCACCCGCCTGCCCCACCTGGAGCGCAATCCCGCCGCTCTACTGGCCATGGCCTGGTACATCGTCGGTCAAGGGCAAGGGCGCAAGGACATGGTGGTTTTGCCCTACAAGGATCGCCTGCTGCTGTTTAGCCGTTACTTACAACAGTTGGTGATGGAATCCCTGGGCAAATCCCACGATCTAAACGGCAACCGTGTGGAGCAGGGCATCGCCGTCTACGGCAACAAGGGCACCACCGACCAACATGCCTACGTACAACAGTTGCGGGATGGCTTGAACAACTTCTTTGTCACCTTCATCGAGGTGCTTCAGGATCGGGAGCCTGGGATCCCTTCCCCCTTCGTGGAGCCGCAGGTGACCAGTGGCGACTACCTGAACGGCCTGCTGCAGGGCACCCGCCAGGCCCTCTACGAAAACGGTCGCGACTCCATTACCGTGACGCTGCCACGGGTAGATGCCCGCTCGGTGGGGGCCTTGATTGCCCTCTACGAACGAGCCGTGGGCCTCTATGCCTCCCTAATCCAGATCAACGCCTACCATCAACCGGGGGTGGAAGCAGGCAAAAAAGCCGCCAGCGCCGTCTTGGAGCTGCAACGGCGATTGCTAGAGACGGTGCAGGAGCAGCAGGGATCCCTGACTTTGCCCCAACTGGCAGAGAAACTGGGCTGCCCGGAGCGCATAGAAACCCTGTACTGGATTGTGCGGCACCTACACGCCAATGGCCGCGGAGTCCTGTTGACAGGGGATCCCGCCCGCCCCCTGGAGCTGAGCATCCAGCCCCGGCCCGCTTGATCCTCTGATTTCCTGGATTGGGTGTGGAGCGCAGGCTTGAGTTGGTCAATCTGTACCTCGCCTTAAGCCCTTCCCGGCCAGCCGACCCCCCTGCCTAGAATCGAGCAAGAGTCCACTCCAGGAGGAGACTATGGATCAATCTGCTGCCGTCCTGCCCCTACAAACCCCGAAAGATGTCTCCATCGAAGATATTGAGCAGGAGCTGAACAAGATCTGGTCTTCCAAAGGAGAGAGCGTTGCCGCCCGCGCTGCCACCTTTACCCTGGTGGTGTACGAATCTCTGGACGATGCGCTGTTGCTGCCTTCCCCCACCGTCGAAGCCATCGCCACCCAGAACCCCTGTCGCGTCATTGACCTGCGCGCCAAACGAGAGGGATCCCCAGACGATGCCATCGAGGCCCAGGTGGCCGCCTACTGTCCGGTGACCCGTGAGCAGCGCAGCTCGTTGGTCTGTTGCGAATACATCACCCTGAAAGCGCCCGAATCGGCCTTTGTGCGGGCCTGCAGCACCGTTGCCTCGCTGCTGATCCCCAACTTGCCCACCTTTTTGTGGTGGCAAGGGGATCTGGATTTGAACAGCTTGCTGTTTCAAAAATTGGTGGCTCTGAGCAACCGGGTCATCGTCGATTCACGGGGCTTTGTCAATCCAGAAGAAGATCTGCAAGAAATCCACCTCTTGGTGGGTGAGGGGCGCCACTGTGGGGATCTCAACTGGCGGCGGCTGCTGCCTTGGCAGGAACTCACCGCCCAAGCCTTTGACCCTCCCGACCGGCGGGAGTCCCTCTACCTTGTGGATCGTGTGAACCTCGACTACAAAGCCGGCAATCCCTGCCAGGCGTTCCTTTTCCTGGGCTGGCTGGCCGGTCGCCTGGGATGGACTCCCACAGAGCGGGTTCAGGCTCAAGAACACGATTACAAGATTGACCGCATCCGCTTTCAAACCCAAATGGGCGGCGAGGTGATGGCAGAACTGGCCGCTGTGCCCTTGGCCTCGGAAATCAGCCAGCCGGGGGATCTCATCGGGCTGCGCCTCACCTCCAGCAACCAAGAAGCCGACGCCTGTACTGTGCTGTGCTCCGAAATCACAGGGTGTATGCGCATGGAAGCCATGGGGGGCGCTCAGAGGTGCGTGATTCGCCAGGTGGCTCCCCTGGAGCAGGACTCCCTCGACACCCTGCTGGCTGCCGAGTTGCAGCGGCTTGGTCCCGACTACCTCTACGAAGAAACCCTAGGGGTGGTGGATCAGATGCTGAAGCTGGGCAAAAGCTGAGATCCGCTTCTGTTTCAAGGCAGCTCCACCGACGTGGGCTTGGAAGCATGGGGCAGTCCCCACCCCAATTTCTCGCGCATAACGCGGAAAAATTCCGGTCGGCGCAGGCGCATCAAATCCGTCCAATAGGGGGCACGTACCACCCGAATCTGGTCTTCCGGCATGATATAGCAGCCGGCATTCCCATCCACCACCAAAACCAGCGGCTGAGGGGTAACGGGGCTAATCCACACCTCCTCCGAATCGGGAAAGACCAAGGCCCGCGAGGCCATGGAATGGGGGCAGATGGGGATCAACTGCAAAACCGGCACCCCCGGTGTGATCACCGGCCCACCCGCCGAGAGGGCATAAGCCGTCGAGCCGGTGGGAGTAGCCAAAATCACTCCGTCGGCAGCCACATCCAGAGGTGAGTGATCCCCGATGGTGATCTCGAAATGGCACATGCTGGTCAAAGGCTCGCGGTGCAGCACCATCTCGTTTAAGCTCAAGACCTCCCAGCGCAATTCCTGCCCTCGGTAGGCTTGCACCAGCAACATGCTGCGGCGATCCAGGGTGTATTCCCCGGCAATGGCGGCGCTGGCTGCCTCCTCTAGATGAGAAAGGTAGGTCTCCGTCAGAAAGCCCAGGTGGCCCGTGTTCACCGCCAACAGGGGGATCCCTTTGGGGGCCAGTTGCCGCGCTGCTGCCAAGACGGTGCCATCTCCCCCCAACACCACTGCAAACTTCATGGTTTGATCAAATCCAGCCGGGGCCAGGCTATCTACTCTGGTCAGGCAGATGGGGCTGTCGGGCTTGGCATAGCCGAGGATACCGCCCCAGTTGGGGGCCACACAGACTTCCCAGCCCTGCTCCTGAAACCAGCGGGCTAGGGTTTCGCTGCTGCGTTTGGCGGCGGGTTTGGCGTCGTTGTAGAGGATCCCGGCTTTGGGCTTGGTCATGGGCAATGGGAAGGCAGAGGTGCCAAAACTCTATCAGTTCTGCAGGCCCTTCTGCTGGCCAGGTGATCCATTCCCCAATTTCTGCGCTCCTCTAGCGGGCCAAGTACCGTTCCAAGCGTCCCTGGAAAAATGACAAGATTAACGTCAGCAGCCAGTACCACAGCGCTGCCACCACCAAAGCCTCAAAAAAATGTTGGCGCGGCAAACCCGCCTGTCGAGCCCGGCCCATCAACTCCTGCAAAGCAATGGCGCTGGCCAGGGCAGTGTCTTTCTGCATGGCGATGAATTGGTTGCCAATGTCCGGTAAGACAATTCGAAAAGCTTGCGGCAGAACAATGCACCATAGGGTTTGCCAAGGCTTAAGCCCTAGGGCATAGGCGGCTTCCCGCTGCCCGACGGGAATGGCTTGGATCCCGGCCCGGAAGATCTCGCTCATGTAGGCGCCATAGTTCAGGCTCAAGGCCAGCACCGCCGAAGTAAACGAGCCGAACACCAGGCCCAGTTGCGGCAAAGCCTGGTAGATGAACAAAAACTGCAGAAATAGAGGTGTGCCTCGCATCAACGAGACATACAGAGCGGAGAGGCTGCTCAGAGGGGCAATCTGGGAGAGGCCCGCCAGTGCCGACAAAAAGGCCAAGGTGGTGGCACAGAGGATGGAGACCAAGGACAGTTGAAAAGTAGTGCCCACCCCTTGCGAGATGAACCACCACCACTCGCGCACAAAGTTGCCGTTGAGACGCAAGGTACGGATGGGGATCCCGGCCAACTCCAACTGTACCCCGCTGAAGGTGAACACCAACAACAGCAGCCACAAAACCAACCACAACCCCTGGGCCACCGGGAACGGGATCCCTTTTCGAATCCGGGGCGGTGGGTAAATGGGCTGCTCCAGTGGGATAGAGTCTTTGCTCACTCAGCTTTTTTCGTCAGATCAATGCCGTAATACCGCTTCGAGAGGGCTGTTAGCGTGCCGTCCGCATGCATGGATTCTAAGATTTCGTTAATTTTGGCTTGCAAGCTCTCGGAAGGGGCAGGGCTGGAGCGATCCAAGGCCACAGCCAAGGCTTCATAGTAGACCGGATCCCCCAGAGTTTTCAGGGGCAGTCCTTCCCGAATGGCGTTTTCAGCCGTCGGCAAAGCTGTCAAGACTGCATCCAGGCGGGTGCCATCCCCCAGTGCCAAATCCTGCAGAGCCAGGCTATCGGTGTCGTAGATGCGAATGTCCACCCGCGGGGCCGGAACTTGGATGGTCTCTCCTTCCAGAGTGAGGTTGCCCTCCAGGTAAGCTTGGTAGGTGGTGGCGGTGCCCACCCCAACTCGCTTTCCTTCCAAAGCGGCGATATCGGTCAGGGTCGAGGCTTGGTGGACCACGAAGCTGGCGGGGGTGTAGTAGTAGGGAATGGTAAACAGCAGAGCTTTCTGGCGTTCGGCAGTTACGGTCATGGAGCCGACATTGACATCCCAGCGGCCATTCCAAGATCCGGCGGTGATGACATCGAAGTTGATATCCAGAAACTCAGCCTCTACCCCCAAGCGCCTGGCAATCTCGCGCGCCACATCCACGTCAAATCCTTCCCAACTGCCGTCAGGGTTGCGGTAGCTCTGAGGACGGTAATTGGAGTCGGTGGAAACCCGGAGTACCCCGCGCTCTTGAATTTGAGCCAACAGGTCTCTGCTTTGGGCCAGCAGGGATCCCTGGTGTGTGCCTAGAGCCCAGCATCCGGCCAGGGTCAAGCAAAGGGCTTGTAGGGATCGGCGTCGAGAAACAGACATCGGCAAAACCTCAGATGAAGGTGAAGGGCAAACCCATTGGAATCCATCCAAGCTATCCAAGGCTGTCACAATTCCCGTTGCAAGGTAGTATCACCTGACACTGCCGCTTTGGGTGGCTATTCCCGACTGGGGCGAGCGGGTCGCAATTCTCCAAACATGCTCTAAAAAAGGCAAATCAACTGTCTCAGGATTGAGCTTATGAATCCCAATTGAGATTGAAATATCTCCTCCAGAAAGGCATCCCCTGAGACTTGCGATCAAGACTCGTGCTGTGTTGCCCGGGGGGGCAATCCGTATCCCTCTGTGGGCAACGGAGAATCGACGTTCTGGGTAGCAGAAAACATTTGGCTCGACCCAATGGATCCCCCTTAGCAATTGGGCGGAGAGGATGTCAATATCTTTGGAAGAGAACGGGGTTGAGGGTGGTTATGCAAGCGGTGATCTTGGCGGGTGGGAAAGGAACTCGTTTACGGCCCTTTACCTTTTTGCAACCCAAGCCTTTGTTGCCCCTCCTGGATGTGCCCTTTTTGGAATGGCTGATCGGGCGCTGCCGCCGAGCCGGCTTGACGGATATTTTGCTCAGCGTGGGTTATCTGGGCCAACAAATTGAGGCTGCTCTGGGAGATGGCTCTGCTTTGGGGGTGAAGCTCCGCTACATTCCCGAAGAGACGCCTTTGGATACGGCAGGAGCTTTGGTGCTGGCTCAGCCCTATTTCACCGGGGATCCCTTGGTGGTCTTCAATGCCGACATCCTCACGGATCTGGATTTGCAGGCGTTGATGCAATGTCATGTGCAGAGCAAGGCCATTGCCACCCTCACCCTCGCCCGCGTGGAAGATATCACCGCCTATGGCCTGGTGGAAGTTGGGGAAGGGGGCCAGATCCAATCTTTTCGGGAAAAACCCACCCCTGCAGAAGCCCTCACCCTCACCACCGACACGATCAACGCCGGCACCTTTGTCTTGGATCCGGCCATTTTTAAAGACTACCCCAGTGGGGAGCCCCTCAGCTTCGAGCGGCGTGTCTTCCCCGATTTGCTCAGGCAAGGGCACCGGCTGCAAGCTTATCTCCACGCAGGCTACTGGCGGGATCTGGGCACGCCGGCCAGCTACTACCACGGCCAACTGGACATTCTCCTGGGTCGAATGACGGATTTTCCCTTAGAAAATGTGCAGCAACAGGCGCCGGGGATATGGGTGCACAAAACGGCTGAGATCCATCCCAGCGCTCAACTGCACGCCCCCTGCTACATCGGCGCCCACACCCGTTTGGGATCCCAAGCTCAGATTCCGGCAGGCACCATCCTCGGCAGCCACAGTTGGGTGAATGGATCCCTGCAGCCGGGAGCCTACGGGCCGAGAGTCCTGGTAGTGTAGGTTAAGTGCAAGTTAAGTTCACGACCATCCAGGACAAAGCCATCAGCAAATGGAGCTACCACAAACCGGGGAACGCTGGGATCCCTACCTTGCTGCCGTAGCTGCTCGCTTCAATCGGGAGTTGGAAATTCAACTGGGTCAGCCAGCTTGGCAACTTCCCCCAGACCTGGAGCAACTGCCTTTTTGGCAAGCCCAGCAGCGGGATCACCTGCAAGAGCGCCTCGGGATCCCCTTTTGGCAACTGCGTGCCCCCAAAAAACGGGAAGCCTGTTTGGATTTGGGCTGTGGGGTAAGCTTCCTGACCTATCCCTGGAACGATTGGCAAGCCTACTTTTACGGCCATGAGCTGAGCGGTGAGATTGTGCGCTTTATTCGCTCGCGGGCACCCCAGCTTAACTCCAAGCTGTTCAAGTCAATGCAACAGGGATCCGCCCACCATTTGGAAAACTACGAGTCGGAGCAATTTGATCTGGCCATTGCCACCGGATTTTTGTACTACTACCCGATTGAGTACTTCGACGCGGTTTGGGCAGAGTTGATGCGAGTGTTGCGACCGGCTGCACCTGTGATTATTGAAGTGGTCAATCCCGACTCGGTGTGGGCGGAACAATGGGGCCTCATCGAGCTATTCAAAGGCACCGAACCGATTTTCACCCCCCTAACGGAGTGGGAGCGGCGCATTGCAGCCTTGGGGGGCAAAATTCAGAAACAGGCCAGTGGCGAACTGTTCACCACCTATTGGATTCAGCGCAGACCGTGATCTGCTCACAACCGGGAAAGTATCGGAGCATTCGGAGTAGTGGGGTAACCTTTAAGGCTGGGTACTAAGATTAAAAATAAGATAAAGATTAAGATTAAGAAGTGTGATCCCGGACAAGGGATCCACCGCCATCCATGCAAGCCTCCTCTCCCACCTTCCTCTTGGTTGATGGCTACAACATCATCGGAGCTTGGCCCACCCTGAGCCAGTTAGCGCGTCGCTCCCTGATGGAATTGGCCCGTCTGCGCTTGGTGGAATCTTTGGCCAACTATGTGGCCTTCCGGGGCTACCAGGCGACCGTGGTGTACGATGCCTACGCCCAACCCACTCCAGCCCGGCAAGAGCGCTCCCCTTCGGGTATCGAGATCCTGTATACCTCCTATGGCGAGACCGCCGACAGTTGTATTGAACGGCTGTGTGCCCAGTTGCAGAGGGATGGGTGTCGGGTACGGGTGGCTACCTCCGATCGTGTCCAGCAGTTGGTGATTGGCGGCTACAACGCCGAATGGGTCTCGGCAGAACAACTGTGGGATGAAGTGCAGCAGGCCCAGCAGCAGATCCGGCGCGTCCAACCAAAACGGCTATCGAGCAAGCGGGGCATTGATGCCTACTTGGATGCAGATACCCTCTCACGCCTAAACCGCTGGCGGCTGTCCGGCCAAGATCCCATGCGCTAAATGCCATCGTAGGGAACGGTGGGAGCTCCATACCAAAGATGCTCTTCATCTGGCGAGGCAGTGGGCAACTGCTCCTGTGAAGGATCCGCCGGAGCCAGCTCCCGCTCATCCACCAACACCAGCACCCGCACAACTCGATTTTTGGGCAATTGTTCCTGCGCCTTCATGGGCAAAATCAGTTGACCTTGGCTGTCGGTACGAGCCCAGAACTCATGCGCTTTCATGCTGTTTCCCAAAATCATGAGCCAATGAAGGGATCCCCAGGCCGGAGCTTAGTGAGGATAATGAATGACCCCAGAAAGCTCCATCTGTTCTTCGTATTCAGATGAGTCGGAGAGGCTGGCCCAGCTTTATAGTTATTTTGATTCAAACTAGGACACTCTAGGACACTGCGTCAGGGTTGTGGAGCAATAGCGTTGCGGAGCAATAATGCGCGGGGCTAGAGGGCTTGTCTCAGCAGCCCAGGCATCTCACCTAACCTGAAACGGCCATAAGCTCCCACAGCATCTCGGATAAGCTTGCTTCAACAAATCTCAAAAGCCGCTTGCAGGTAGTCAACCAAAGCATAGCTCACCCCTTCCCCAGAGGCCCGACGTTCTATCAGCGCGACATCAAAACGGCAGGACAACTCGGAGAGGTGGGGATGCTGGCTCAAGAAGGCTTGGGCAGCCCGGATCAAGCGTCGCTGCTTGGGGATCCCAACCGCCAAAAGCCCGCCTCGATCCCAGCTACCGGGGCTACGGGTTTTCACCTCTACGAAAATCAGCACATCAGCTTTGTGGGCAACCAGATCCAGCTCGCCCCAAGGGCAGCGCCACCGCTGGGCCAGGATCTGCCAGCCCTGCTGACAGAGATATTGCCGCACCCAGCCCTCGCCGACGTTGCCTGTATTCTGGAGGGAAGCCCTTCTGGGCAAGGGATCCATAAAAAAATCACCAGCGCCCGGCTCTAATGAGCAGAGCCATTGCCGTGATACTTGTCGGTGTCGTAAAAGCCGTTGCGGGTGCCGAAGTAGAAACTTGCCAGAGAGAGGACAAGAGCAACCCCCACCAAGACTAACTTTGCATCCACGTGGTTTTCCCCTGATTTTCTCCTCAACCGTGATCATAATAGCCTGCCGCTCCTTCACAATCCTCTGGTAAGCGATGCGCGGCACTGATATCGGCCAAGGCACAGCAAGTCTTGGGGGATCCCATCGGAAATGAACTACTCCCACTGGGAGCTCAGCATGCTACCATTCAGACGGAAAGGGAGTAGTCAGGCGGCTTACCGCCCTCTGCATCGACATACTGGCTAAAAACAGCCCGGTGCAAGAGACAAAGCAAGCCCGGCAGGCTGCTTTGGTGACGAGACTTTCGCTGAGTTCACGCAGAGGTGAGCTTGGTGAGTCCGTCTGACTTTCCCAGCCTTCACCTCTAGGTGTGAACCGATTCCACACACAAGAGAGGTTGGAGGCTAGAAAATGTGGGCCGGTTTTTTATCGAGTTTGCTGCTGGTGACGGTAGCGGAATTTGGGGACAAAACCTTTTTTACCCCCTTGATTTTGGCGATGCGCCACCCACGCCGCTGGGTTTTTCTGGGGACATGGCTGGCTTTAGCGATGATGAACCTGCTAGCGGTAGGAACCGGGCAAGTGCTTTTTAAGCTACTGCCACCCTTGGGCGTGCGGGTGCTATCGGCTGGGGTTTTCGCCGTTTTTGGCTTGAGAATGCTCTGGCAAGCGTGCAGAATGCCACCTCAACAGGCATTACCAGAAGAAGAGGAAGCCCTCAGACAAGTGATGCAGGCAGAAGCAAAAGGAGTTGGCCGCGGGGGGGTTAGGGCCATCGTCTGGGAAGCCTTTAGTTTGATCGCCCTAGCCGAGTTCGGGGATAAAACCCAGATTGCTACCGTTTCCCTAGCCGCCACCCATCCGGGATTCAGTGTCTGGGCGGGGGCAACCCTGGGTCATGGTCTGATGGTAGGGCTGGCGGTGGTGGGAGGTCGTTTTTTAGCAGCTCACATCTCTGAACGCGCCGTGCATTGGGTGGGGGGCGGCTTATTTCTGGTGTTTGCGTTGCTGACCGGTTGGGAGTTGCTGGGATCCGGGATCAGCTAGAAATCGCAGGAGCCCCGCACTGTACCCGTAGGGTCAGTGCCGGGAGGAATGCGCTTTGATGAAGTACAA